>CAYSHR010000398.1:0-4209 GCA_964430795.1 uncultured bacterium | reverse complement strand
TTTATGGGTCGTGGCGAACTCAGAGCCGGCCAGGTTATAGTCCCCGGCTGAGGGAACAGGAAAAGTGGCGGAGAGAGTCCAGGGCACAGCGGATACGTCATATACTTTGGCCATGTCGCCTACGTTGTTCATAGCAATGATAAGAGTGTCATTTACCGGATCATAGGACATGCCGGCGATTCCATCACCATCAGCCAGTGTGTTCAGTACGGTGCCGGTAGTCGCGTCGATTTCGGAAATTAGGCCGGTGTTCCAACCGCCGACGAAAAAGGAGTCAGAGGCCGCGCGATAGGCCAAACCACGCTCGGAAGTCGCGAAGCTCGCGACGCTGGGACCGCAGGCGCAGGTAACGGGGTTCCAGCAGAAGATATCATTGTTGCCGCCAACAGCAACCTGGCAGACTTCACCAGTGGTGGAGTTATAAGCCATGTCGCCATACCAAGAAGCACCGGGACTGCAGGCGCTGGGATTGCAGGTTGGAGTGGAGCCGCAAGATGTACAGTCGGCCATGTCATAGGCGTGATTCAACAGGTCACCCATGTTGGAAAACCAACCGCAGGTTCCGTCAAAACCAACGCCCCAATAGATATCAACTCCCGCGGGAAGAACGCAGGAATCCCAGACCACTTTAGGTGAGTCAGCAGTCGCAAAGGCCGGCGCCATAGCTATGGCTAAAAGAATGGTGAAAACTAATACATGTCTCATCAAGTCCTCCTAGTGTTACATAAAATATCTAGTTTCAAAATATCCTTTACCTTCATAATGAAGGTAAAAAGAGAGCATTGCCTCTTACGATTTGTATATATATCGGCATAGAAAATTAATATCAAGGATTTTTCTCCATATTTCCCATATCCAGGATTTTTGTTTCAGCCTCTTTTAGAGAAATTTCTCCGGCCAGAACGTCGAATATCCCAAGTTGGGGATTGCCGGCGCCTTTGCCATTTGCCTTTTCGCCAACATGAAGGCCGTGAAGAATCGCGGTAATGGTGTGCTGAGTGTAATCGATTCTTATGTCATTGGCGATGGGAGACCCTTTTATTCCTCCCATAGCCCTGTGGGGCGCCTTTAACCAATAGGAATTTTCCTCACGATATTGCTGGTTTAGAATGAACCAATAGGCCGCCATGATGGCCTTGCCGTATCTTTCCACTTGTGCCCTGTTCTGTCGGAAAGCGGCCAGATCGTAAGCCTCTGTTATTGCTTCGGTGCGGCTTGCCGCTGGTGTGGAACGTGGAGGGCGGCTATTGTCAAAACCGCCAAAGAAATCCGGCTGAGGCACCTTTCCTGTTTTAAAAGTGCCGTATTGATGGGTAAGAAGCTCATCAGCCATATCAAAGCAAGCCTTGGCATACTTATCATTCGGCTTTTGGCGATACATTCTTGAATAAGCCTGTATTGCCCAATTGTCCGGGATCCCCGTTTTTTCAAAATCATCAATTTGATAATTGGCCGCTTTAACAGCCGCGTCCAGATATTTTTGCTCTTTAGTTTTTTCATAAAAACGGACAAAAGCTAGAAAAGTCTCGCCAGGATAATAGATCGGCTGTTTTTTTGGAGGAGTTTGCTTTTTTACTTCTTTGTATTTCTTGTAAAAAGAACCATCTTCCATTTGAAACGCGAGAAGGGCGGCGCCAAGCCTGTCGAGCAATTCCCGATATTTTGGATTCTCCTTTAACAGAGAGTCGGGCATTTCCAGAAGAGCGAGGGTTAAAAGGGCATTAGAGCCAAGATCTGATCGGTTCTTGAAGGTTAACAATGAAATATCAGGGTGCTGTTCCGGTACGTTAATATAGTCTTCAATGAACTTAAGGGCTTTTAAGCCGGCGTTTTTAAATTCCGGGTCCCCTGTAGCTTTATAAATCTGAAAAAGGCTGTAAGTCGTACCCGCGTGGCGGACAATATTGTAAGCTTTGTCCAACCGGTCGGCGCCTGGATAATAAAGGTAAGAGTATTTTCCCGAACCACTTATGCCCTTAGCGAGATTTCGGCCTCCTGAAGCCGCGGCCTCAAGGAGACGCCCTCTTGTTAAATTCTTTTGAAGAAGAACATTTCCTCGAAAAAGGTCCAAAAGTCCTTTTCCACCAGGTTTGGCGTCGATAAAAGAGGTAGTAAAAAAGCGATAGATAATTTTCTCCTGCCACCCTGTTTTTGGAGAAAGTCCAGCCTGTTTGGCTAGCTCTCCCATCTGTTTTTTGACCATTTTTGTGCCAAGAACCCTCTTTTCGCCCTTCATACCCCAACTTTTCCAGAGAACTTCCTCAGCCATCTGGAAATAGATTTTGTTATTGTAAATCATAAAAAGACCGGCAACTCCAGGTTCAATCATTCTCTTCAATTTCTTTGGGTCGCGCTCTTTGAGCAGCTCAGCCCTGGTCATGATATGTACCGAAATCCTTACCTTGTCCATGTTTTGTGAAAAGGTCCTTTTAAAATCCCCCTGGGTTTTTATTTTTCCAACAGCTTCTTTTAGGCTGTTTGCCAGGTTCCCGGCGCTGCCATTACCCATAATATATTTTTGACCCGGTAAAAAGAGACAGATAAAAACCTCTTTGGAATAAGGTGTCGTAACTGTTTGAGGCGCAACGGGTTCAGGTGAAATACCGGTTAGCATACTTCTCGCGGCATTTAGCATGTAGCTTTTTGTCGGGCCATCCACTGATATTTTTTCATTGCCGTATTCTCTTGTGGGAATCCGGGTCGAGTCACCGCAACCAATGAAGAAAAAAGCCAATATAAAAAGGACTAGGGTGCTTTTTAGTAATAAACGGCTCATTTATATCCCCTATAAGCTAAATGATGAAAAGTCGGTATTCCAGTAATTTCGAGAATGAAAACAAGCAAACCAATTACCACAGGAAGAAATTTTTTTCAATCATGTATCAAAAAACTTGACAACCTGTTTTTTCGTTCTTAAATTCAGAAATATGAATTACCATATAAGGGAGCATGTGAAATGGGCAAAAAGAGACGCGGGTATAAAAGAGAAGCAGAAATTTTTAAAACCCTTGGACATCCAGACCGTCTGAAAATCCTTGAAAAGATAATGGAGAATGAGTGTAATGTAACAGAAATATGGACTTCGCTGAAGCTGCCCCAGGCCACGGTTTCACAACATTTGGCTCTTCTAAGGAGTAGAGACATTGTTGAGTCTGTTAGAGAAGGTGTTTACATTTGTTACAAGGTAACAAATAAAACCGTCAGAAGAGTGATGAAACTAATTAATGAATAATCGATAAAACAATAAAACGGCATATTTATTAAGGAGAACAAGCTATGTCCGATCTTCAAAAAATAACAGACGCGAATTTTGATGAAGAAGTATTAAAATCCGACCTCCCTGTTCCGATAGACTTTTGGGCGCCCTGGTGCGGTCCCTGTAAAATGATAGGGCCGATTGTCGAGGAGATCGCCACGGATTATGAGGGAAAAGTAAAAGTAGCCAAAATGAATGTGGACGAAAACCAGAATACACCGACAAAATTCGGGATCAGGGGCATTCCCACAGTTATTCTTTTCAAAAACGGCGAACTGGCCGAGCAGGTTGTCGGCGCTGTGCCGAAAGCAAAATTAACCGGAATGATTGATTCTCATCTGTAAAAAAAACGAGAGCCCCAATTTAGTTTCCGTTGACATAAAATTTTTGACCGTGCTAGGTTTATTTTTGGACATTTGTTATCCAAACAGAGGAAAAGGCTTGGTTTGGTCAAAACATACATTGTAATAATTATCTGCCTGCTCCTCTTGTTTGCTCATGGGACCGGAGTCGTCCTTTCTGATGATGCCGGATGGAAGCCGGTTCTGGATCAGGGCGGTCTGAAAGTTTATAACCGTTCCATTAAAGGGCAGGCCAGAGAGCTTAAAGCGCTGTTCAAAATTAACGCTCGGTCCTGGAGAGTGGCCGAGGTTGTTTGCGACCTTGACGATTATAAAGATTTTATGCCCTTTACTGTCATTTCAAAAGTTATCTCCCGAGAAAAAATTGATTCAAATATCACAAAATTCGTTTTCTTTACGGCAATACATCCGCCCCTTGTCAATATGCGGTATTTTACCCTGGACCTTTACAGGGAAAACGTTTTTGAAGGAAAAAAAGGGTGGTATAGTATCAAGTGGGCTCTTTCGGAGTCGGTAAAAATAGACTGGAAAGACCCGGAAGTAAAAAACCTGTTTCCAAAGGAAGCCGCCAAGCCGGTTAAGGTGTTGTTT
>CAYSHR010000397.1:0-4217 GCA_964430795.1 uncultured bacterium | reverse complement strand
TCATGTAATTTCAAGTACTTACGACACATAAAAAGGGGTAGCGCGGAAGTCAGGAGACCTTTAAGAAACTTATTGAATAAGAAGATAAATGAGGGTTAGAGACCTTACTTTTTTTTACCCGGCGGCTTTGGCGGCCTGGGTCCTTGGTTGCTTCTGTTTTTCGGGCCTGGTTTTCCTCTAGCCTTTTTTTTATAGCCGCCTTTGTATGGAGATTTTTTATAAGGCTTGCCGCCCCGGCTTTTGTTGTATCCTGACCGTTTTCTTTCCCTTGAGAGCCTCTGCATTTTACGGATGGTAAAATCGGGAGTGCGGTCCTGGCCATAGTCCTGATCATATGGAACCTGGGAAGGAATGGGGCTTGCCAGAAGCTTTTCAATGTCAGGCAAAGACCAGCAGTATTGATCACAGGCCAGGGTGTAGGCTTTGCCCTTTTTTCCAGCCCGGGCTGTTCTGCCTATTCGATGAATATAATCCTCGGGGTCCTGGGGTACGTCAAAATTGATTATATGGGTGACGTCGTCGATATGAAGCCCTCTTGAGGCTACATCGGAGGCTACGAGGAGGGGAGTTTCCCCCCGCTGAAATTTCTCAAGAACCTTGTTTCTCACATTCTGACGCAGATCGCCGGTAAGCAGGGCGGCGGCAAAATTATGCTGATGAAGCTTTTTCAATAGCCAGGCCGCGGTAATTTTCATGTTGGTGAAGATAAGCCCCTTGGGCACCACCTCCTTATTGAGGATTCCAAGAAGAAGGGGAAATTTCATCTCTCTTTCAACGTGATATATTACCTGGTCGATGCCCTCAGCGGCAATGCTTTCGGGCTTGATCATAATGTCAACGGCCTTGTTCAGATAGGAAGAGCCCAGCCTTTTTGTTCTTGAGTCGAGAGTCGCGGAAAAGAGCATGGATTGCCTCTTGCCGGCGTGGGGCAGCAGCCTTAGAATATTTCTAAGTTCGTCCCAGAAACCCATGTCAAGCAATCGGTCCGCCTCATCAATAACAAGAAATTCTATTTCGTTTAAATAGAGCACTCTGCGTTTGGCGAAATCCAGGAGCCGCCCCGGCGTTCCCACAACAACATCAACACCGGCTCTGAGCTTCTTCTCCTGGTGAAAATAGCCTTCGCCGCCGTAAATGGCCACCTGGCGAATGCCGGTATGAGCGCCGAGCTTTTGGCTTTCACGAAAAATCTGCAACGCCAACTCTCGAGTGGGAGCGAGAATCAGGGCGCTGGGCTTTTTCTTCTTAGGCTGAGGAAATTCAAGCAATTTTGAAAATAGAGCGATTAGAAAAGCGGCGGTCTTCCCTGTTCCGGTTTGAGCCTGGCCGCAAATGTCTTTACCCGCCAGTGTTATGGGCAGAGCTTTTTGCTGAATAGGAGTCATCTTGGTAAAGCCGCATTCCCTGACTCCGGCCAGCACCGATTCCGGGATACCCAGGCCGGCGAATTCAGTGACGACACTCTCTTCTTTTGAACTCTGTTTTTTTAAAAATCCGCTTTTTTCCCTGGTCACAAAATCCGCCTCTGAGAAAGCTAATTTCTTATGGGACATTTTTCCTCTTGTCCATCAACCACATGGAACCTTTGACAAAATAATAACGGCGCAATATAGATTATGCGACCTTTAAATGCAAGACAATTAAAGGAAATAAGGGAAAAGTGAGTTTGGCGAGGTTGACGATTTGTTGACAATGGTATCTAATAATCGTCTCCACATGGGAGTTAATTTTAAAAAATATTAGCTTTGGAATGATTGGGTTACAGATTTTCACTTAGCTTTTGAATATGCCGGCGCCACTTGGGACAATGAAACCTGAAAAAACAACAGGGGAGATGGATGACCGTAAATCTACGGAAGAAATTCCCAATAAAACAGATGGTGTTTTTACATTGGAGGCTTCTTCTGTCTATAGTGCCGGCTTTAATGATATGCCTTATTATTTTTAGTAATTTTCTGGAGATTGGGGGCAGTTTTTTTCTTGGATTCCTTTTACTTTGTTCTGTTGCCCTTTTAATTAGGACCCGCCGGTTTTATGGTTCCATGTTGGGGCTTATTATACTCGGCGCCTTGTTTTTTACCTCTATTGCCCTGATTTTTTTCTTTTTGGATATCCGAGGCTTTTTACGAAATCTTTTTCAGTTTTTATTAATTTGGACGCCAATTCTTATCATTTTCAACTTAAGAACAATGTACCGCCGGCGATGGCAATTTCTGTTTTTGGTAATTTCCACTGTCTTTGCTTTGATCGCCTTGCACCTCCTTGGCCCATATCTGGTGCAAAACCACCTTTTACCTCACTATGAGGCGGATGTAGCCCATATTCTCAAACATCGTCCCGGCGTTACAAATGAGGATGGGGTGCAGCCTGATGTGCCTCCTGATCAATATTTGGTAAAAAACTACAACATAATAGTTCTGGGTGATTCTTACGCCTACGGCGCCGGGCTGGAAAAGAAAACCGATGCTTTTCCCTTTCTTTTAGAAGCCAAATTGCAAAAGAAATATCCTAAAGCAGAGGTCAAGGTTGTCAATTTTGGTTATCCTGCCGGCAGCCCCGTGCTTGAGCTTCGACAGCTTCGAAAAATCGGTAAAAAATACAAACCTGACCTTGTAATACAGGTAATCAGCATGACCGCCTTTTCAGATGATATCAGGTATGCGGAGAAGCTAAGCAGGGCGCCTGAGGAAAAATCGGTTAAGGTGTCGGTCTTTCGCGCCATGAAGGTTCACGCCGGCCTTATTCTTTTTGGCGTGCCTGACTATGGGGTGTGGGTAAAAATGCAATTAAGGAACAACAAATCCGGAATGAAGATGAATTCACCTATTTTGGATGGTTCCCTTTCAACAATCGAAGACGGCTTTTCTCCTGGTAAAAGATTGTCATATTTCTTTCACATGGAGCAACCCCTTATTAAATCCGAGCCTTACATGGAGACAACCTGGAATGAGATTCAGAAAACCTATAACTATGCAAAGACTATTGGCTCGAAATATGTTTTATTCATTCTGCCCCGTTGCCGGCAGTATCAAAATGAGGGATGCCCTATGGATAAAAGTCCTACAGGAGACAATCTTCCCAATTCGGATGAATACCTCCATGAGCCATTTAAGTTTTTTGAGAAAAAAAAGATGACGGCTTTATTTCCCATTCACTCGCTGCTGCCCGATTTTCAAAAGACCACAGGGGCGCCCACCACATTTGAAGACGACCCTCATTTCAATCGACTTGGGCATGACGTGGCCGCTTTAGCCATGGCAAAATACATCATCGATGATAGCCTTGTTGAACAAACAGGTAATGTCAAAAGTTTTGTGTCAGTGAAATAAGGTTGCCAGTTCCCTGTTTCCAGTTTTCGTATTCAAAAATAGCAAACAGTATTCTTTCGATACTTGTATTATCAGCAAAAACTCCCATTGGCCTTGTTCTTCTTCGAACTTCTCTGAATCGTCTTTCGATTGCGTTGGTAGTCCTTATTTGCACCCAGAGTTCTGGATTTTTAGTCTTGAAAAAGGCCAGAAGGGCATCTATATCCCTGATCACCTTTTGTACCGCCTTTGGATAGGTGGTTTTCCATTTCGCTGCAAAGGATTTGAACGCACCGCGGGCCACTACCACGTTCTTTGCATGGCTGATTTTGTGAAGATCTTTTTTTACTTCCTCCTGGTCGGCTTTCCTGACTGCATTTACAACATTGCGGGTTTTATGTGCCCAGCACCGTTGGTGAGGGATGCGCGGATATATCAAATCAAGTGCGTTTATAAGACCCTGCCCTCCATCGGTAGCGACCAGTTCAACGCCTTCTCCCAATAGCCCTCGGCGGTACAGATCGTTCAAAAATGCTTCCCAGGCGTTCTGCGATTCCCCTTGAGCAAGGTAGAAGTCGATCACTTCTTTGTGACCATCGGTTGTGATGCCCAATGCCACTAAAACTACCTTCTTTATTGCCCCTGCGCCTGTTTTATGTTTGAGAACCACGCCGTCGAAAAACAGAAAACGATAACGATCCTTCAAGGCTCTGCGATGATAAGCATCGACATGGGCATCAAGCTGTTTAGCAATGCGGCTGACCGTGGAAGCCGAAATCGTTTCCCCGAGAATAGGAGCCAGAATCTTGCCTACCTTACGGGTCGATGCACCGAGCAAAAAACAATCGAGAATCATTTTATCCACATGGGGCGGGCGCCGAGCGTAAGCCTTTACAATCCCGCTGGCGC
>CAYSHR010000396.1:0-4221 GCA_964430795.1 uncultured bacterium | reverse complement strand
GCCGTCGCCGCCCATACCTGTAAGGATAATGCCTAAAGAGTTTTTACCCGCGGATTGAGCCACGGTCCTGAACATTACATCCACAGAAGGGCGATGGCGATTTACCAGCGGACCGTTCTTTACCTCAACATAATATCGTGCGCCCGAACGCCTGAGAAGCATGTGTTTATTGCCTGGAGCAATAAGAGCGTTTCCCATAACAACAGCGTCGCCGTCTTTTGCTTCGCGAACATTCATTTTTGAAAGTTCGTCCAGACGCTTGGCAAAAGATTTTGTGAAAAACTCAGGCATATGCTGAGTAATGATTGTCCCGGGAGTATTGTGGGGAAGTCTTTTAAAAATGCTTTTTAAAGCCTCGGTGCCTCCTGTTGACGATCCTACGGCAATGATCTTATGGGTGGTCTTGCTTAGGGCTTTAAGAGCCTTTGGAGCTGTCGGTTTCTCTCCATTTCCCTTGGTGTAACGGGAGATGTTCACTCTTGCCGCTCCTTTTATTTTGTCGATCAGTTCAATGGACATGTCGCCCACTGAATAGGCTTCACCGGGCTTGCACATTACATCCACCGCGCCGGATTCCATGGCTTCCATAGCCAGTTCACCACCCTTGTCTGTAAGGGAAGAAACAATAATTGTCGGTAAAGGATAATGGTGCATCAATTTTTTTAAAAAGGTAATGCCATCCATTCGGGGCATCTCGATATCCAAAGTAAGTACATCAGGCTTTTTCGCGGCAATAATATCTCTGGCTACGTAAGGATCCGGCGCGGCGCCGACTACATTGATATCAGCGTCTTTCCCGATTTCCTGTTCAAATATCTGCCGGACCAGGGCTGAATCGTCAACAATAAGTACTTTAATCAATAGGACGCCCCCCTACTATTCTTTTGGCCTCTACTCATTCCAGACAACCATGACGTCGATCCTGCGCTCTTCTTCATCAAGAAAGAAGACTCGCGCGTCATTTTCTTTGGGTTGAGGCAACTCTTTTGGATCCATGATTTTCACTTCCGGAATGCCCAATTGCCCTGCTCCCTCACTACCGTACATTCGTTCCATTAAGACGCCGCCAATGATGTTGGCAAGTTCCCCCACCGCGTCAGGACTGCGTGCCGGAATCTGAGGATCATCTGGTTCGACTCCCAACATATTCGCGGTAATCTCGTGGCATATATCTTTAGCGGCGGCTATAAATAAGGCGCCTTGCTTCTCTTTGCTAAATGGGAGTCTGGCTACTATCAACTCATCGCGCCAGCCACCTGGCCGGCCAACAGGCTCGGCAAAAATGTAGGTCATCTCCTCAAGTACCTGAACCGCGATTTCAGCAATGGCCGCGAGAGTTTTTTCATTGCTCATTATCCAGTCCTTCCGTCATGCCAAGAATATCATCCACAACCTCTTTGAATAATTCGGGCTTAAAGGGCTTTTTCAAAAATGCCCGAATGCCTTTGCTTTTTAACTTGTCGATCTTATCCTTGTTTCGCTCGCTTGAAACTATTACAACCGGAATAGATATCATCATGTTGTTCCGGGACATCTCATCAACGAGTTTAATGCCATCCATCTCAGGCATGTTTATGTCCGCAAAAACAATATCAACCCAATTTTCGTTGAGCTTTTCAAGGGCTTCTATTCCGTTGCCCGCCTCATAAAGCTTGCCGACTTCAAGGCCGGACATCAATATGGTTTTTTTTACCACTGAGCGAATGATTGCCGAATCATCCACTATGAGAATGTTATAGCTCATTGAATTTCTCCAGGTTTTTTATTCATTACGCTGCAAAGCTCGCTGATTTCATCCACAACTTCACTGGACACCGACTCCATTGTGCGCACATCAATTTCCAATCGTGAAGCCGCTCCGGATTGTATTTCCCTGGACAACTCAGCCACATCCGAGCCAAGCCCCATTGCGTGGGCAAATCCGTCGGCAACATGCACAATATCTATTACCCATTGATTTTCAGGATTTGGATAGGAGTCAGGAGCATGATGATACAAGGCGCAATCTTTAATTAAATCGGGAATATTCCATTTTTCACAAATGATTCCCCCTACCTTTGCGTGATCAATGCCCAAAACTTCCATCTCCGCGTCAACAGACAACATTCTTCTATCTCGCAGACAGGAAAGAAAGGTCTGGGATTCATCCATCAAGTAGCTGAAAATAGCTATTTTTCCCATATCGTGAAGGAGTCCGGCTACAAATGAAAAGTCGCTGTTTTTTACCTTCTGCCTATAGGCAAGATTCTTGGAAATAACCCCTACCGAGATACAGTGCCGCCAGAAATCAGAAAGTTTCATTTCATATATGGGCATCTCTGAAGGTAATGTTTTTGAGTACTGCTCCATTAATGCCATTTCAAACACCTGCTTCATTCCAAGCATGGCGATGGCCTGCCGAACTGTTTCAATCTTCCTGGGGCAGCCAAAGAAGGCTGAATTTGCCAGTTTCAGCAAGCTGACAGTCAGAACCGGATCAGGAAGGATCACCTTTTCAAATTCAGCAGCCCCCACAGTCGGGTCTTCCATCAGAGCCTGAAGCTTTGCCAAGGAGTCGGAAATCACGGGCAATTGATTGACGCTGTCAAGGATATTGCTCTGGGAAATCATAGCTCTTGCTCCTTTCCTTTTGACCGGATCATTACCAGACCATCACTAATTCGAAGTCTAGCGGTTCGTGATTTGCTCCCTCCAATATCCTCCGAGTCGATCATCACAGAGTTTTTCCAGAGCAATTTTCGCAGAATCGTGTAGTTTCTTTTCCCAATATCAAAAATGCCGTTATCCTCATATAACTTTCCACCGCCGGCCACCTTGACAACAATATCTTCCTTTTTGCAGCCCAGGTCATACATCTTCTTAAACAGCAAGGGAACTCCCGTATCAGCGAACATGGCCGGTTTCTCTTCAGCTTTTTCAGGATTGGTTTTCGAGGAAGGCAGCATAAAGTGGATCATGCCTCCCACCCTCTTTTTTGAATCATGTAAAATTACGGCGCTGCAGGAACCAAGGGCATAGGTAATCAATGTACACCCCGGATCGCCGCTTACCTGTAAATCCGCTATGTCCACAGTCATCTGGGCCATTTTTTTCTCACTCATAATCTGGGCATTCAATTTTGATCTCCATGAGGCTTCCGGTAAACTGAAGGCTCAACAATTTCCAATCCATGATCAATGCCAGTCAGCGTTTCGGTATGGCTGATCACTAAAATTCCCCCTGGTTTGACAAGCCTTTCCATGTTTTTTATCAGTTTTTGCCGCACTGGCTTGTCAAAATAGATCATAACATTCCGGCAGAATATCGCGTCAAGAGGACCCTTCATGGGAAATGGCGTCTCTGTGAGATTTAAACGCTTGAATACTACTCGCTTTCTTAAAAACGGCTTTACTTGAAACTTTGCTTCAAGGTCGCCGATTCCACCAAGTCTTTCGAAATACTTTGTCAAAAATAATTTACTGATGGGCTTGACGCGGTTTGCGTCATAAAGGCCCTCTCTCGCTTTTTCCAACATCCCGGTGGAGATGTCTGTGGCCAAAAGCCTGTAATCAATGGGCCGGTCCTCCACCGTGTCAGCCATGGTAATAGCCAATGAATAAGGCTCCTCGCCGGAGGAAGCGGCGGCACACCAAATCCTGATTCTTTTTTGTCCATTATTTATACATCGGTCCAAATGAGTTTTTAACAAATCGAAATGTTCATTTTCTCTAAAAAAATAGGTATAGTTGGTTGAAATCACATCCAGAAACTTAACAAGCTCCTTTTGAGTCTTCTCCTGTTCCAATAATTTCAAATATTGATTGACGCTCTCCATATTCAAAGCCCGCAACCTCTTGGCCACCCTGGCGGTCACCAGGGCTTCTTTGCCCTTCCGCAGTTTAATCCCGGATTTGTCATAGGCCAGAGCGCTAAATCTCTCAAATTGCCTTCTGTTCATGTTCACATCGATATTCATAAAATAGGTTCTCTATTGATTACCTTTTTAAAGAAAAGAACCGACTCCCACCTCACCGAGCTGTTATTCTTCGGGAAACTCAAACAAACCATCCTATGCCTCAATACTTTGGTCAAAGGCGCCAAAGTCTTTCCTGTCCGGAACCTGCCTAATATCCAGAAGGAAGACCACATCTTTTTCCAGTTTTCCCACGCCAAGAATGAAATCAAGATCAATCCCGCCCTCGCCAAAATCAGGGGGGGCTTCGATCCGCCCTTCAGGTATAT
>CAYSHR010000395.1:0-4230 GCA_964430795.1 uncultured bacterium | reverse complement strand
GGCCATTGTTGAGAAATGAGGTCATATCCCCCGATCTCAAACCTTGCCCTCTTGTTACTGAACGGTTACAAGAAATTGAAATGATAAATTGACAAGGACGCCTTGCCTCGTGTAACCAACTTTGGCATTATGTGGCCAGGAGAAAATTATGAACAAACTATTTATTTACATAAGTCTATCTCTTTTGCTGCTTTTTCCAAGCTGCGCCTCAAGGATAATAATTCCTCAAACTCCTCTAATCATTAGCGAACCGCCGTCTCGAAACCCGGGCGGTTCTGTTTCGGTTGGACTTGTAAAACTCAAAAGACCTCTTGAACTGGGAGAAAAATACGGTTTGTCGTTTTCGAATCAATTAGCCGGCGCCATTGATAACGGAATGGCTCTGGGGTGCGAGCTTTCCACCAGTAGGGTGGAAATTTACAAAACCCAACCGAATAATCCGGATGTGGATATACTTCTTGTACCTGAAAATCCATTCTTTGAAATAGGAAAAGGGGCTCTTTCGGTTGAGGCGACAATCTCCATGGATGTAAAAGTTATTATAAAAGGACAGAACAAAGAGCGGGGATTTTTAGTGGAGGCCACCGGGGAGCCGGGTCAGGCAAGACCAAAACGAAAAGTCAAAATAAGCAACCTGGACTACGGTCTTATAGGGAGCAAGGTTCTTGGAAACCCGGCGGAGAGAGCCATTAATGACGCCCTGTTTTCATTCTCCATTGAATTTGCCCAAAAGATATCAAAGCTGGTCGAAAGTTACGAATGACCGGCGCCCTTAACCCCAGCCCTTCTCCCCAAAGGAGAGGGGAGTAGTTGAGTTTGAGCATGAAAATAGAGAAAAAAGATTTAGAAAAGCTATACGAAAAATATAACAGCCGTGAATTTGTTAACCCGGACCCTCTTCAGTTTTTATATGACTATCCCGACCCTGAGGACAGGGAGATCGTGGCTCTTATCGCCTCATCCCTGGCTTATGGAAGAGTAGGGCGGATATTGTTAAGCCTTGAAAAGATATTCGAGATTATCGGTCCTTTGCCAAAAAGATATATCCAGGACAGTTCTTTGTCAAAAACCAGGAAGTCCTTGTCGGAATTCAAACACAGGTGGACTACCGGAGATGATATAGCCGGTCTTGTCGCGGGGATAAAAAAAATGATTGTCCGGTATGGCTCTTTGGAAAAAGGTTTTTCGCGATTTTATCGAAGCACTGATGAAAATATAATTCCGGCACTAGAAGGCGCGACCGCCGAGTTGAGAAAAGAAGGCGCGGGGATGATTGCTTCACCGGCAAAGGGCAGCGCCTGTAAAAAACTCAACCTTTTTCTGAGGTGGATGGTCAGAAAGGATGATGTTGATCCGGGGGGCTGGAAGAATGTTTCCACGTCAAAACTGCTGGTTCCCCTGGACACTCATATGCACAAAATCGGCAATGCTTTTGGGATGATAAATGGGAAACAGGCGAACATGAAAACGGCTGTCAAGATGACAAAAGCCTTTTCAAAAATTGCTCCTGGTGATCCGGTCAAATATGATTTTGCACTTACGCGATTAGGGATAAGGGGCGAGCTTGATTTGGATAAATGGTTAAATGAGATAAGGGAAAGATGAATTGGCGAATCGTCTTTTTTCTCTGGATTAAATGACTAAAACATCAAGATTATCAAAAACCATGGCCCGAATATTCTTTCCGGTTTGTTTGGCCCCTGCCAACTCTTCCAAAATAGACAAATCAGGCTGCTCGGTTTCCATCCATCTGCCTGCCCAATCCGCCACAATAATTTCTGTCGGCCTAAATTCAGTTCCCATGACACCGGCAAATACCACAGTCGCCAACAAGAGCCATTTAAAGGCGATTTTTACGTGGGTCATCCTTTTCTCTCCAAATCAAATGCAATAATGTTTCATAGTTTTCTGTTCGGAAAAACTTTTAAGTAACTGAACCATTTTATTTACTTTTCTTCCAAAAGGGCTGACTTTCGGTTAAACTAAATTGGTTTTTCCAATTTCACACCCCTTGGTAAACAGGGGAAAAAGAAAGATAATAATGAAAAAAATATGGTTTTACCTTCTCGTCCCCCTGTTGATTTTCTCTTTTTCTTCCATGAGTTACTCCTCAGAAGCCGAACATGCCGGCACTTTTCCCAACACTCAGGCTGTGGCCGGAAGGATTCTCCTTTCTTTGGAGCCCGGAGCGGACCTGGTTATGGTTTTGGAAGAATTGAGAAAAATCGGCATGGAGGTTCAAAGAGCGTCGGGTCATGGTGGAAATCGTTTTGCCCTTGATATTAAATCTTCAGTCAGGGAGATATCCTATTTAGTTCTGTCAATACCGGCCAATATCCCGCCAAAAGCAGCAGCAAAGAAAGCCGCTACCCTTCCAGGAATAAAAAACGCGTCCCCTGATTTTATCCGCCGCCTTTTTTATCTTCCTGATGACCCATATTATCAGGACTCTCAGGAAAACATGAATCAGATTGGAATGGAGAGAGTCTGGAACGTCACTTTTGGCGACCCCGGCGTTATTGTGGCAGTTCTGGATACCGGATACATGGCGTCGGGCCTTGAGGACGGCGCGGCGAATCTCCTTGATGGTTATGATTTCTGGGGCGATGATGATGATCCTACAGATTACTTTGGCCACGGTACTCTGGTTTCAAATGTAATCGCCGAGATTACCGACAACGGTATAGGCGCCGCGGGTATGGCGCCGGGAGTCTCTATACTACCCTTAAAAATATTTCCTGATGAAGAGGGAGGCGCTGAAGATTCGGACATTATCGACGCGGTCAATTTCGCCGTGGACAACGGCGCTGCTGTAATTAACATGAGTTTTGGCGGCGGCGATGAGAATCCTCTGTTTGAGGAGGCACTTATCAATGCCCACGAAAATGGTGTTTTTCTTGTGGCGGCCACGGGAAACGACGGAGAAGATAAGATCGCCAGGCCCGCTTCATATGACGTGGTGTTCTCCGTGGGGTCATGCGACAAACATGATTTTGGCGAATATCCGGGAGTCTCCAAATATTCCAATTATGGACAGGGTCTTGATATTGTCGCCCCAGGAGAAAATATTGTTCAGGAGGGATATACCAAGGAGCATGGTTACGCCTACTACTCGGCATATGGAACATCAATGTCCGCGCCCCATGTCACAGCGGCGGTAGCTTTGATGATTACCCTTGGAGGGCAGGGCGATGTTGATGAACTGGCTAATATCCTAAGAGAAACGGCAAGAAGCGAAACTGATCAATGGGACCAGGAGTTCGGCTATGGTGAACTCAATGTATCCGGCGCAATTTCAGCATACCACGAAGAATTGCCAAACTCTCCTCCAACCGCTTATGGCTACGCCAATATGGATTCAGGCATAGTCCCCGAGACTGTTCTTCTCTATGGCGACAGCAGCACCGATCCTGATGGAAACATTGTTTCCTATTCGTGGAAAATGCCTGATGACACAACGTCTGTGGGCAAAGTGGTTCAATTTGAAATTGTAGAGGCCGGACAATATCAGGCGGAGCTTACAGTGACGGATGAAGAGGGGGAAACCGGCTCGACAATAGTCTCCTTTGAACTTGAGAATCCCCCGCCTGTAAAAGATGAGGAAGAGGACGAAGAAGAGGAAAAAGGGTGCGGATGCGGCGCCTCTTCCGGAGAAAAGTCCACCCCTTGGGACTTCCTTTTTCTTGGCCTGGCTATTCTTTTTGGCGCCACCATATATGGATGGGTGATGGCTGATAAACAATGCCAAAAATAGAAATATAAGGTTTTTTCCAACCTTGCTCCGACTTCAAAACAATAGATTATCTTTACATGTAAATTAGAGGGAATTCCTGAAAAACCACCGAAACCTGTCAAAAAAATAAAAAAATATCTCCTCTGTGTTAAAATTTTTAAAAAAAAGAGTATCGCGGAGATATTTCTATTGTTATCAAATAGTTACTTTTGTTCTAAGTTGTTGTTTTTAGATAAATGAACTAAAGTTTATGCTCTGTCTTGTCGAATAGGGTTAAAATTTTACTTGACCTTTACCAGGGGGATATGGTAAATCCCCTCAAAGAACTCGGGTTGAGTATACGGGTGTAGATCGCCCCTAGTCAGGTGGTTTACTGTACCAACAAACAATAACGTGCTTTTTAGGAGGGAAACAAAATGTTGAACAAATTGATGCTGCTCGCCATCATTTTCGCTCTGGTTCTTAGCTTGGGCTTTATTGTCGCTTGTGGCGATGAT
>CAYSHR010000394.1:4004-4249 GCA_964430795.1 uncultured bacterium | reverse complement strand
AAGAGGTGGGGGAAACAGGAGAGCTTTAGAACTCAGTTTGAGTTAAAAAGAGTCCGGCTGCAAAGGTCTCAGAAGTTATATGCCCAGGCAATAGAAAATCTAACAAAACTATTAACTCGGATAAAGAATCCTGATTACAGGCTTGAATCCCATGTTCTACTGGCTGAGCTTTATATCGAGACCAAATCATATGATCTTGCCAAGGCTAAATATAATGAGATATTAAAGGCTTACCCTACAAATAC
>CAYSHR010000394.1:0-3994 GCA_964430795.1 uncultured bacterium | reverse complement strand
GTCACTTCCGCTTATTTTGGTCTTTCCAAGCTTCATGAGTTGAGCAAAGACCAAAAAACCGCCATAAAATATTGTGAGAAAATAGTAAATATTTCAGAGGACAAGACGGTTATATTCAATGCTCAATTCGACCAGGTTAGGCTGTACAAGGCTATAAGAGACGTTAAAAACGAAAAGCGCCTTCTTGGAGAAATGATAGAGATGCATAAGGATAATCCAAGCAGGTATTATCTTGCGCGGCAAACCTTGGCTGAGACATATAAGGCCGAAGGGAACATTGACCAGGCCGGTGCTTTGCTTAGATCAATTGCGGATATTGCCGGCGCCGGGCAAGCCCTTGACGCTTTGACCGCCCTTGTCCGCTTATATGCCGACACAGGGGATATTGAAAAAGCCGAGAAGGTGAGCAAGGAGATCGCCACCCGTTTTCCGGACGCAAAGACAACAATGTTAAACGCCACCCTTAATACAGCTAATTCATTGTTGCAATCAGGGCAGACGGAAAAAGCTCTTGTTAAATTTCAGCAAATTATAGAAGAAGACAAAGGCGATCTTAGAATGAGGGCTCTGGGGAGCGTGCTCCATATCCATGTTGATAGAAGAAACATAGAAAAAGCCACAGAGATTTTCAATATCATGAAAGAGGAATTGGCTCTTGACAATGAAATACGGATTAACGCCCAGCTTGGAATGGCAAACCTGTATAGAGCCATGAAAATGTATCCCGAATCGGAAAAGTTATACAGAGACATTATTGATAAAAACCCGAATATGCTGCCGGCCGCGTGGGCAATGGCTTCTTTAGCCCAGGCATATGTTGAGCGAAACGATTTTGAAAACGGGGAAAAGACCTATAAGGAGATGCTGACCGCCTTTGCCAAAATACCCCCCCAGGTCGTCAAGGCTCTTATTGGCCTTGGGTCCATGGAAGAGTTACAGAGAAGATTCAAAAAGGCCATTGGCTATTACGAGAAAGCCGCGGCCGCCGCTGTGGATGAAAATGACTTGCTTCAAGCCAGGGGTTCGATAGTTCGCCTGACAGCCGACCTTGGAGATGTTGCCGGCGCTGAAAAGATGCTTGTTGAGTTGAAAACCAGCTATCCTGACAAAGTTCTGTTAATCGAATCCATTGAGTTCTCAATCGCCAACGCCTACGCGAAAAACAGGGATTTTGATAAGGCCATTAAGCGTCTTATAAAGATTAGAGAGGAAACGAAAAATAGCGTCAATTGGGGCAACGCTACAATGACAATAGCGGACCTGTATCATAATTCAGGCAACCCTGACAAGGCGATTAAGGAATATCGTGGACTCGAAAAGAGATTTCCAAATAATAAAAACTTTCTAAAAGCAATACAACTTGGAATCGCCCAAATATATATAAGACAAAAAGAATATGACAAGGCGATTAATCAATACGAGAAGATACTCAAAAATTTTGAGGATCGACCAACAAGAGTCCAGGCCCTTTCGGCTCTTTCAAGAATCTATTATGACAAAGGCATTGTTTCAAAAGCCAGGAGCACCTATCAGAGGCTTGAAAAAGAAGCCGGCGATGATCCCAACGCCCTTTATGAACTCAATGTCGGACTGGGTGAAATAGCCAGAAGAAGAGGTAATGGCAAACTGGCTGTTGAAAGATATACAAAAGCCTACAAGGTCGCGCCCTCCGATTCCCAGAAAATCATCTCTATGACGGCTATTGCCCAGATATACACCTCTCAGGGTAATTATAACAAGGCAAAGCAGACATATGACCTTATTGAAAAGGAGTTTGGTCAAAATACAAGCCTGATTATTGACGCTAAACTGGGACAAGCCTCTGTCTTGCGTGAGAATCTCAGGTTTGATGAAGCCCTGGAAATTTATAAGAAAATTCTTCTGATTGCCATAGATGATTCTACAAAAGCAAAAATCATCGTCTCCATGGCCCAGATTTATGGCGCCCAAAAAAGGTTGGATGACGCTGAAGCCGCTTACAATGAGGCTCTTTCCAAATATGGAAAAATAAAATCGGTGAATCTCGATGTCAAGAATGGCCTTGCCGCTTTATATGTAGCTAAAGGGCAGGTGGATGACGCTTTGAAACTCTATTCGGAAGTTGAAGCCATAGCCATTGATGAAAGAACCCGTTTTGGAGCCGCGTCAGCCAGAGCCGGCATTCTAATGGATAAAGGAGACTTGGATAAGGCGGAAAGTATCTTTTTAAAGATTATCGCTTCAAGCAATAACAATCCAAACCAGGTTTTTAACGCCAGGATCGGAGTTGCCAATATCCTGCTTAGAAAAGGGGATACCCGAAAGGCTTTGAACATATATAAAGAGCTTTTAAGCAAAGCCAAAGACGAAAATCAGGCCGTATCCTCCCTCAATTCCATGGCCCAGATTTATCTGGCTCAGAAAGACTTTAAATCAGCGGAGAACTCTTATAAGACCATAATATCAAAGTATGGAGAGAACCAAAACACTCTGGTTGACGCCAAGCTTGGTCTCGCGAATGTTTACAAGGAGCAGAAGCTATATAAGAAAGCCGCTGTTGGATATAATGAGATCATAAATAAATTTGGTGACGCGATCCAGGTGTATTGGGCATATATGGGGCTTGCTCAGATTCAATCGGAACAGGGATTAATCGATGAAGCCGCGAAAACATATACCAAAATAGCCCAAAAGTTCCCCAAAAGCGCTTCAGGTGTTGCCGACGCGAAATTAAATATGGCAAACATGTTGAAAAACACAAACCGTAGAGCGGAGGCTCTTTCGGCCTATGAGGAAATAATAGAGATGTTTCCCCAGGACATTCAGGCTATCTGGGCCATGCAAGGGCAGGCCCAGATATATTCTGAAGCTGCTGATTATGAAAAAGCCGAGAGGTTATACGACAGAATAATCCAGTTGCCGACCTCTACAAAATCCACTATTGCCGACGCTAAACTCGGCAAAGCGGGATTGTTGGCTGTAGCGGGAAATGTTGAAGAGGCGGTAACCGCTTATAAAAATCTTATTCCCGATCTTGAAAAGGAGAAAGCTCTTCAGGCAAGAACCGCTGTTGCTCATTCCTACCTTGCCCTTAAAAAACTGGACGATGCCGAGGCAACGTTTAAAGGGATTATAAAGGATTATTCAGATAATAAAAACGCTACCCTTGACGCTCAACTGGGTCTTGGGGAGTTGGAAATGAACCGGGGTAATTTCAGTAAAGCCGCCTCTCTATTTACGGGCATCGCCAATAGTAAAAACCAGGACCCGTAAAGAACCAATTCCGCATTGCAGGCTTTGGCAAGGGCTCTTGTGGAGCAAGAACATTTTGATAAAATTGACACTATTATTGATCGCATCACCAGGCTGACACCGGATGATGTGAACGCTGTAATCAATATTCGTATGAATGTGGCCAATAAAATGCGATACTTGAAAATGTACGATGAGGCCATCGCACAACTTGACCCGATAATAAAGAAATACAAGGGGCATCCACAAACAGCATGGGCGGAACACTCCAAAGCCCAGGTCCTTACAGAGCTTCAAAGGTGGGAGGATGCAAGAGCCTTGTATAAAGGGATAATTGAAAAATATCATACCAACCAGACTGCCATTGTGGACGCCAAGTTGAACCTGGGGCAGATCGAGTTGTATAGTGGAAACAAGGAAAAGGCAATTCAGATATTCCAGCAGGTGTCCCAAGCCTATCCTGAATTTCAACAGTCAATCAATGCTCTTTTCTCCATAGCCCAAATCTATGAGCAGGCAGGCGATGATCTTGTTCTTGAATCAACCTATCTGGATATTCTCTCAAAATATGGAGGAAAACAATCGGCTTTTTTCAACGCCAATATGGGTCTTGGCAACTTATATGTAAGAAATCGAAGGTTCAGTAAGGCCATAACTCATTTTAAAAACATTTACTCAAAATACCCGAGTAACAACCAATCCGCGTGGGCCATGGCCGGCGCGGCCAGAGCTTATCTGGAAATTGGAGATGAAGGGCAGGCGG
>CAYSHR010000393.1:0-4254 GCA_964430795.1 uncultured bacterium | reverse complement strand
CCGCGCATGATCTGAACCCCGCGGCTTTCATGGTTTTCAAGGTTTCCGGTTTTGTGTCCACCCTGACGTTGGCGAACCAGGGAATCCTTATTCTCTTTCTTATTAACAACTGGCAAAATTCCACAGTTCTATTTTGGTCGGCGGTGAAGGTATCATCCTCAAATACAATCTCCCTTATTTCCGGCATCTCTTTTACTATGTACTCGATCTCCCCTACAATATGTTCCGGGCTTCTGGTTCTATATCTACGGCCGTGCATCACCTGGGGATAGAGGCAGAAAAAACATTGGTTTGGGCATCCTCGCCCGGAAATAAGCATGGCCATGGGGCTTTTTGCCAGGGAAAAATAGTAATTTTTCGGATCAAGAAATTTTTTGTATATCGGCGCTATCCATGGCAGGTCGTCCAGGTTTTCGATTAACGCCCTTTCTTTGGTTTTAACCGAATTCTTAAGAGCCAGGCCGGGAACGGTTTTTATATCGCCACCTGAATCGATAGCCTCCGCAAGTTCAGTAGCGGTTATGTCGAACTCACCCATAACCACGGCGTCAGGCCCGTCATTTTCAAGAACCTGCTCAGGTAAAGCTGTAGCGTGGGCGCCGCACATGGCGATAAAACAATTCGGAATCGCCTCTTTTATCTTTTTTGCCAAAAGAAGGTCGGCGTCAATGCTGGGAGTTGATGTGTCCAGAACCGCCAGGTTGGCGCCAAAGGAAGTAACTTTGCCTAAAGTAGCGTCAAGGTCAAGACCAGCCGCCGGCGCGTCAATCAAAACCACCTGGTGACCCTTTGAATAGGAAAAAGCGGCGGCGTGGGCAAGCCAGTATGGATAATAGATGACACCGCTCTTTATAACTCCCGGACTTCTCTGGCTTCGGGAATATCTTGGCAGAAATGGTGGATTGATAAAGGCGATCCCCAACAGTTACCCTCCGAATATCTGTTCCGGGTCATGATGTTCCAAGGTTACGTCACATTCCTTTTCAAGGAGAGTGATGAATATTCTGTCAAGGGCGGATAGAGCGATGACCTGCATTCCAAAAAGAAAGCAGAATCCACTCAAAGCCAATTGGCTCCAATGAATGAGAATCTTTCCCATTGTAAAATATTGGAAAGAGGGCTTAATCGCGAAGAGAAAGGCTATGGCGATAAGTATAACTCCCATCCAGAAGAGTTTTGGGCTGTCGGTTATGTTTCTGAAAAAGCGATAAAAAGCGCCATGTGGTCTTTGCACCTGGTGAATAAGCTGGGTTGCCCTTTCTGACAACATTCCCAGGGAGAAAGCGATAAGTCCTGAAACTCCCAGAACAATAATGGCCATGGCCCGAAAGATCATTCCGTCATGAACCTTGCCGGTGGAAAAATATGTAAATAGAAACTCCGCTCCGAAGAGCCCCATGACGATCATGAGCAACAAACCAAGGGAACCAAAAATTCTAAAAGGGCGATAGGTAAGAGCGATGTCAAAAATTATCTTTATAAACCTGACTCCATCTCTTACCGCCGACAACTTGCTAAGACCGGTGCGTTCAGCATAAGGCATAGGCAATTCCACCATTTTCAACTTCTGGTCAAGAGCCGCGCGGCAACTCATGGCCGGAGTAAAATGTAATCCATCAGGCAGAGGATATATTCCCTCAAGGCTGGATTTCCGCAAAACCCGCATTCCGCTGGCCGAATCGGAAATTTGAGTCGAGGCGATAAGGTTTATCGTCAGCGCGAAAATGGAGTTGCCGATTTTTCTTACAATGGGCATCTTGGATTTGTCGGTCATTCTGTTTCCAAGGGCGATGTCGGCTTTTTCCTTCTCAAGAATGTTGACAAGATCAGTGAAAAACTCAGGGTCACATGTGCCGTCCGCGTCAAGAAAAGCCACAAGGTCGCCCTTTGAATGTAAAAAACCAAGCTTGATAGCAGCGCCGTAACCCCTGTTGATCTTGTAACTGATAAGCTTTATTTTCGGCACAAACTCAAAAGCTATATCCGCGGTTTTATCCGAGCTTCCATCGGAAACCACAATGACCTCAACTTCGGTAACCGGAGTCCTGGAAATTATTCCATCTGCGGCCGCCATCGTCCTTTTGATTATTGAGCCAATTGCTTTCTCTTCATTTAACGCGGGGATAACAATGGAAAGAATCATGCTAATAATTCCTCTGATAATAAAGAAGGTAAGACATATTTACAGGTTACCCTATCGCAAGGGCAAGGTCCAGAGTTCTGTTGAATATTTTATTGTATAGGTTAGTAGTTAAACGATTAATAAGCACTTATTCCGATTCTAGCGTTCTGGGCTTTCGAATGACGGACGCGCCTTTTTCACAGTGAGCCTCCTCCATCTCAAGGTTTGGGAATTCGGAGCGCCACCTGGCCAGCACCCCTTGTTCCGCGGGTCTTTTAGCGTCATCAAGAAGTATTGTGGCGCCCGGCGAAAGCTTTTCGTACAGAAGCGGTAAGGCCGGGTACCTGGCTAAGGGTCCCAACAACTTTATTGGTGGACCATCCACCACAAGCAGATTGATCGAATCGAGTTCTTCGATAGCCTTGGTGTCGTACCATTGAAAAGACTCACCGCCCATGCTGTATTCTTTTAGCGGCGCGTAAAATACATAAGCGATCTTATCCAATCCGTGAAGTTTGAGTAGCTTGTTGCAGTACGACGCGTAATTTTCATCGTGCTCCAGGGAAAAGATGCGCCGGCCCCCATATTTTTTGGCGCCATAGGCTGACAATATTGTGGAGACGCCGCTTCCAACTTCCACAATGGTCTTGGGCTTCCCGTCATGGATTTCGGATAAAACCAAGGCGCAAAAATCGGGGGACGCCGCCCAACTCCGCATGTGAGGAATGGGGCGGACCGGTTGAACAAGAGAATATATGGAAAATAATGATTCAGTCTGCCAATAGGTCCACTCGCTTCTCTGGGTCTGCTGTTCGATGTGGCGTTGCACACGCCGGTAAGCCTCCACAATAAAGATAAGGATCATGGAGAACATGACAGGCAGGAATAAATAGAGGGACCATTGTTTTATGACCACCGCGGCGATAATAAAGGAAATAGAAAAAAGTAATGTAATAACGCCAAGCAGCTTAATATCGACGGGTTTCAATCTCATGATTTATATGTTTCCCCAATGTGGGACAAGGTAAATTGCCAAGTGCCCTAAAGCCTTGTTACACCAGTTTCCTTCGCGGCTCATGCTAGATTTTATGCCTGCTTTTTTCAAGGTCTTTTTGATCTGTTTGCTTCTATGGCGACTTTGACTACCGTGGTTTAATGCCTTTATCTCTTTTTGCCCGCGACAAAGGCGAAAATCGCTCCGAAGATAAATCCGCCTATATGGGCATACCACGCGACTCCGGGCTTGCCCGAATGTAAAATCGAGTAGAAAATCTGCATTGCCAGCCATATACCAAGGAAAATAAAGGCGGGGAGCTTTCTTATAATGACAAATATCAAAGTGGTGACTTTGGCTTTGGGATAAAAGACAAAATAGGCGCCCAGGACTCCGGCGATAGCGCCTGACGCGCCTATCATGGGGATATTGCTGCTGGTGTTTGTCAGAATGTGGGACAGGGCGGCGATAATTCCGCTCATAAGATAGAAAACAAGAAATCCCCATTTGCCCAGCCGGTCTTCCACATTGTCGCCGAAAATCCAGAGAAACCAGAGATTGCCAAGAAGGTGGAAAAAATCGGCATGGAGAAACATGTAAGAAAAAAGCTGGGGAAGAAATATTATATTTATCAGCTTGAGATTGAGGATATCCATAAGCAGGTCGGGGCGGCATCCAAAAACATTTACAAGCAATCCTCCTGTAAAGACCTCAAGAAATTTCTGCCCAAAGAATACCCCAATGGTTATTCCTATAAGAGTGATAGTGATTACAGGGGTTTTTTTAGTCGGATTCGCGTCACGCAAAGGCAGAAACATGGAAAATCCCGCAAATGAATGTTTCGCGAACCTTAACCTAATCCAGTCTTAAATGAAATCAGAATCAGCCCGATTGGAAAGGAAAAAGAAAGGGAGAAAAATGCCAATTCCACTTCTTTTTGGTTGGAGACCCTCTAAACACCATCAGGAAAATTCGCGACATTGAATTAACTACAAACATTGATATAGCTTACCGGCCACAACGGATAATATCCGCGGATTTACGAACTTTTTTCATATATCTTTCATACTTTTCGAGTCGTTCCTCTTTTGCCGTGAGGCTGTCTTGCCCATGGCCGGCGCTGTACAAAAGAGGA
The DNA here is from genome assembly GCA_964430795.1 of uncultured bacterium. GTDB lineage: Bacteria > Lernaellota > Lernaellaia > JACKCT01 > CAYSHR01 > CAYSHR01. Next base: position 3 of record CAYSHR010000393.1, on the reverse strand, counting down.
TCA
>CAYSHR010000392.1:0-4265 GCA_964430795.1 uncultured bacterium | reverse complement strand
GTTTTGGGATGACCGATCACGACGATGATGACGCGGCGCCGCCGGAAATACATACAGTCTATATGATTGGCATCCTGGAGGGAATGTTCAGCTTCCCTTTACAAGCTTATGCTGTTGTGGCCGATGACATCTACCTTTCGGACACCTGGAATTCGAAAATGCACAATTTGGGACCGGTGGGATTGGCTGTGGACGAGGCCAACGAAAATCTCTTTGTCTCTTATGAGAGCTTTAACGGCATTGAGGTATTCGACGCCACCGACGCCACTCCCTTGGGAACAATACGCTTATGGGGTACAAGCGATCTGGCGGGCATGGTAGTGCACCAGGGAAGGGAACACCTTTTTGTAGTTGACCGGGGAATGCAAACCGTTTTCGTTTTTGACACTGTTAGTTTCAGCGAAGTTGAACAGTGGTGGCTGCCTTCGGGTCTGGGCGCCTGGGGCATCGATCTGCTCGAATCGGAAAACCTGCTCTTTGTGACCGATACCTCCAACACCGTCCGCTGGTATGACATTGACACCCACCTGGAGGTCGGCAGTTTTACCCAGACTTACGGAGCTGTGGGGATCGCGGTAACCGACTATCCCGAGTTGACTGTCTATACCCAGTCCTGGGTTATTAATCCCAGCAATGTTCTGCTTAAATACGCGGTTAATTCCGGCGTCGAGCAGTCCGTCCTAACCGGCGCCAACACAAAGGGGGTTACTCTCAATCCGGCATTGGGTCTGGCCTACGTTGTGGCGGATAATCGGGTGGAAGTTATTGACACCGAAACCATGACGGTCATCCACAATCAAATACCGAACAACGGTTGGAACCCCACGGACATTCTGGCCAGTGGCGTGGTTTTTGCCGGAACAGTGAGTAAAAAGTGCATCTCCCACCCAAATGGTAAAATTTACAAAGGGGACAATGTGACCTTCGAGATCATCATCCAGAACCGCCACACCCACCCGATCCACGAAATGGATGTGGAGGACCTCTATGACAACACTCAACTCTTTTTTCAGTCGGCGACACCGGCTACTGACGACAACAATGATGACGGACAGATCAACTGGAGCGACTACATTCAAACCATCGGTCAGGACCTGGCGGTAGGTGAACAGTCCACTATCACCGTCAACTATATCGCGCTGGAAGATTGCGATGGGGAAATTCTCGAAGGCGTCAACACCGCGCGGATATTTAACGTTAAAGATGACAACGGCGCCGACCTGCCCGACGCCACCGGGCAAAAGGAATATACCATCGATTGCAAATGCAGAACCAATCTCGATTGCGATGACGGCGTTTTCTGTAATGGCGCCGAGATATGCAATACCGATGGAGAGTGTGAGTCCCCGGGCAATCCATGCCCTTTGGATGACGGCCTTTACTGCAACGGAACCGAGACCGATGTATGCGATGAAGACCTGGACGAGTGCGAACACGAGAACCCGCCCTGCGAAGATGATGACAAATGGTGCAATGGTACGGAGGTCTGTAATGAGGATACCGACACATGCACAAATTCCGGTCCGCCCTGCGATGATGATAACCAGTTCTGCAATGGCGATGAATCCTGCGATGAGAAGAATGACCAATGCTCTCATTCCGGCGACCCCTGCATGCCCGGCGAGGAATGCAATGAATCCACTGACAGTTGCGACGCCACGGAGGTTACCGATGATGATGATGATGACGGTGGTGACAAAAAGGAACTATGGCCAACAGGAGAGGTAACCGGCGGCTGTTGCGGTTGTGATTGATAAAGATAAAGTTTGGTGAATCGGGTTTCCTTTGGGAAGAAAAAGGGAAAGGAGAATAGGAATAACATAAATGGATGTTGCAAACCGCAAAAATGGAAAATAGATGGGAGTTGATTTGAAAAAACCGGTTTTAAGAATGTTTCCGGTGTTTGTTTTTTTGATAATGTTCTGTTGCTGTTTTATTTTGGGATGCGAAAATACCGATAAAGCCTCCTGGTCGGACTCAAAGATAAATGACGATGATGACCAGAGCGACGATGACCATGATTCAAACCCGGACTGTATGGAAGGTGAATCGCGGTGTGGCCAAAATGACGTGCCTGAGGAATGTATCGGAGGGAAATGGACAACTCTTGAATCCTGTCCCCGTTTCCAATATTGCAACTTCGGACAATGCGTGGACACATTGATCGATTTGCCAAAGGATGAATCACCCCACAGAGTTCTTGTTGAATGGTGGTATTGGACAGGGAATCTCTCTGACGATAAAGGCAATATCTATGGCTTCGAGCTGACCTTTTTCTATGGAGCGCGATTGTTCGACATCCCGGCCTGGATGGTTCACGTTGCCGTAGTGGACGAAGGGATCGGTGTTCACGACTCGGCTGTCTGGTTTGACCTTAAGTTCCCCGATGAAAACCCGGAGGAACTTTATCTGGAAAGCCGCTCCGCCATTGTCCATAGATGGGAGAAGGGCATTTACGAACTGGCCGGCCAGGCGGAAGATTACGGCTATGAATTGACTCTGACCGATATCAAAGGTCCAACATTTCATGGAGGCAACGGCTCTATCAGGATGAGTTCCCGCACATGCGATTCCTTTTATTATTCCAGAACAAGCATGGAGGTGGAGGGAGTGCTGTTAAAAAACGACGATCCCATTGAGGTGACAGGGCAGGCCTGGATGGATCACCAGTGGGGCAGTTTCAACCCCTTCGTTATTATTGGCTGGGACTGGTTCTCAATGCAGTTCGATGATGGAACGGAAATTATGTACTTTATCTTTCGGGGCGACGAGGATGATCCCTCGGTCATCGACATGGCACTTGGCACATATGTGGATGAGATGGGAAATCAGACCATCCTGTCCATGGATGAGATTGAGGTAAAGGCTCTTGATCAATGGATCAGTCCCACCACAGGTGGAGTCTATCCCCAGAACTGGAATATGTTTATCGAAGGGTTGGACCTCGATGTGGATGTAACTACAAAAGTGCCGGAGCAGGAGTTCCCAAACCTAATGTGGAATTACTGGGAGGGCATGATTCATATCGAAGGCGAGAAGCAGGGGGACCCGATTGAGGGTATGGGATTTGTCGAGTTGTCCGGATACGCCGGGAGACCTCTGCTATGGAAACTCTTTTCAGACATGTGGGAAAATTAGGATTGAGTCTCCAGAGTTCCTTTGACTCCAGTCATCAATCGCGCCACGGCGGCAAGCCAGAAGCAAAAGGCTCCAAGGGGCTTCATCCCGTGGTGAGCCAGGCTCATAAAATATCCCAAAAAAGGTTCAGGATCCATAGCGCCGGTCGGTAGGGGTTCATCAAAAAACATCAATGGTGTCGGCAATATCAAAAGCAGGGCGGCCGCAATGCAAAGCCGGCCCATTTTCCGGGTCACTCCTATGGCAATAAGGGGCATCAGCATCAGGTAGTGAGCTTCCCATACGTGATTATAAATCAGAAAGTAGGCGGCGATCCAGAGGGCGCAAAGTTCAAAAATTCGCTCCTTTGGCGCCTTTATGGTAATCAGGGCGCAAAGGCCGAGCCAGAAAAACTGTATTATATAATGGGTAAAATATGGCATCCCCAGCATAAGGCGAAATTTTAAAAACAGGGCCATGAATCCAAGGTTGCCGCTGTGAAGAATTTCGAGCTTGTGCAGGTTGGTCCCAAAACCCTTTAGCCCTTCGGGAAAAAATAGAAAATAGGGTATCGAGGAGAAAAAAAGAGCCAGTCCGCAAATCAGGATTGGTTTGATCTTACCAAGTTTCAATAAAACCGCGCCTAAAATGGCGGCATTCATTTTCCAAAGCACTGAAACAGTCCAGGCCGCGGTGGCGCCCTTTTGCCGGGTTTCAAGAAGGTGGATAAACAGAAGGATAAAAAATGCCTGAATGATATTTGCTTGCCCGAGGTAGAACTCCAAAAAAACTACCGGGTAGGCAAGCATAGCGCCGGCAGCCAGAGCGAAAAGGCGAAACCCCCGGATCATTTTCCAAAGCAGCAGCAAGATAGCCGCGTAAAAAATTTCCGAAATCACGATCCACAAAAAGTAAGCCTGAACCGCGCGTAAAGGGGTAAGAGGGGCGCCCACGGCATAGGCATAAACCGGCAGGTAGCGAAATGGATAATAGTAGGGTACGCCCTTCATATAACCGGTCTGGTAAATGTTCCGCCCGGCCAAGGCATGTTTACCCGCCACATAGGTTCCGAAAAAATCCGGTCCTTGTCCCCCCCGAAACCGGGAGTCGTTAAACATACCTTTGGGCCATCCCTGGGCCAGGCCGTA
>CAYSHR010000391.1:0-4281 GCA_964430795.1 uncultured bacterium | reverse complement strand
AATATTTTTAAAAACAAAAAGGCAAAGTAAAGCCGATTTCAGTGCATAAAGAAGAAGCAGAGCGCCGCGCCAATGGCGGTGTTTGAGAAATTTAGAAGAAATTCATTTGCCGAGCGCTCAAATTGATTGAAAACACCACCAATAATCGACTCAATCATGTTTGCGATTACAGCGGCGAAAAAAATCAATACAGTGGTTTTAATCGGGTAATACTCAAATTTGCTCATAACCAGAGCCATAACGGAAAGGAGACCGGCGCCTGCCATGCCCCAGTAGGCGCCTTCGATGCTTACCGCTCCTTCGGTGCCGACCTTTACTCTTTCCATGGTAATCAGCAGGTAACATTTTTTACCATAAACCTGTCCCATCTCCGTAGAAAGGGTATCAGCTAAAGCAGTGGCGACCGCGGCGGCGAATGCTGCAAAATATGGTTCAAAAGTTCTCTGGTCAAAATCCTGATAAACCGAGGAGACCAGATAGGCGCAAGCCAGGATAAAGGGGACGCCGCCATTGGCGATTACATGTTTCGCGCTCCTCTGTCCATCTTTGCTCTGGGCAACGCCAAGCTTCTTTTTCTCGGAGTTTTTAAATTTTGTCGCCGCTGAGCCTAAAGCAAAAAAAGCGAAAAGGATAAAAAAACCTTCCCAACCAAAAGCGATAAAGACAACAAGCCCCACAGCGACTCCAGTGTAGAAACCGGATTTATCAACGAATTTCCCTTTATATGCCCCGAAGCCGATCAGAATATTAAGAAGAAAGGCAAAAAATATCATTAAAGGATCATCAAACATTTTCATCCCATTTCGCTGTTAAAAAATATCCTTATGATTAAATACAAAACAGTTGCCCCCACTCCCGGAACAAGGAAATTGTCATTTACCGGAAGTTCAAAAGACTCCACAATTCCAGCAGCTATCGAAGCGGATAACGCCATTATAAAAAGCATAATGAATGAAGCGCCAAGAGGCGCCTGACCAATAAACTCTATGTATGAGATTAGCACAAAAGCGCCAATGGTTCCAAAAACAATAAAGGCGAAGGTTCCAAGGATGGTCTTTTTTTCACCCCAGGGCCATTTTAGATTTCCCCATTTTTTACCGAATATAGTAGCCCATGAATCACCTAATGCCATAATTGCCCAGGCTCCGGCCACAATATGCATCTGCTTGTAAAATAAGATTAGAAGAATCAGAATCGAGGATCCATAGGCTATTTTTCCTATTGAGTATCCTTTTGCCTGTTCATTGGCTCTGGTGGACTTTATTGGCGTCTTGCCGGAGATAAAACCGCCGTATATTACTGATAATATGGCAAGAGAAAAAATCAGCCATAATGGAAAGATGGGCAAGGTAAAGGCGAACAGCAGAGGCGCCATATGTTCAATTGACCTGTGAGCCTGGGAAAATTCCTTCTCTTTTTTTACCAAATCCGTCAAAAATTTATTTCTTTACAATTTATTTCAATGCCTCGAATCCTAAAGTGGTTTTCAACTATTGTCAAACAGCCTGGTTTCCAAAAACAATCTTTTGAAATTGATACGCCATGGCAAAGTTTTTCGACCAATTCCCTGGAAAATAATGCTAGAATCCACTCAAGTTAAAACTGGGTGAGACGACAATTTTTGAGTTGACTGAAAACATTGAGATGGTGTATCTAAAAGGGCCCGCGTTTCTTTTACAATTAAATGTGCTGCCGTAGCTCAGTTGGCTAGAGCACCGGATTGTGGTTCCGGGAGTCGGTGGTTCGAGCCCACCCGGCAGTACCATTTTATTTTTCTCTTTGTTCATGATATGCCTTCAGATAATATTCACTTCGGAAAAGAAATTTGATGGCTATTGAAAGGCTCCTATGAAAAACAGTGGGAAAAATCGTATTAAATTCGGAATACCTCGTGGATTTCGAGATATTTTCGCCAAAGATATAAACGCGCGGCAAAAGATGGTTCAAACCCTCAGACAAGTTTACGAACTCCACGGGTTTTCACCCCTGGAAACTCCCGCTCTTGAATATGTTGACGCTCTTGGCAAATTTCTTCCTGAAAGCGATCAGCCGGACATGGGCATATTCGCTCTAAAAGACGATGATGATAAATGGATAGCCTTGAGGTATGATCTTACAGCGCCCCTGGCCAGATTTTTTGCCCAGCATAGGCTTGCCCTTCCGACTCCATTCAGACGATATCAGATAGGAACGGTATATCGCCAGGAGAAACCTGGTCCAGGTAGATTCAGAGAATTTTTCCAATGTGATTTTGACACAGTGGGTACATCGTCACCCGCGGCCGACGCCGAGATATGCGCAGTACTGATTGCTTGCTTTAAGGCTCTGGGGATAAGCGAAGACGACCTGGTTATCAATGTAAATAACAGAAAGGTCTTAACCGGTGTTCTTGACGCCATTGGTCTGCCTCTTGATGAAAACGGCGCCCTTGGAAACAAAAGGCTTACGGTTTTAAGGGCAATTGACAAACTTGATCGTCTTGGCCAAAGAGGAGTAAAGGAACTTTTAGGTAAAGGGCGTAAGGATGAATCCGGCGATTTCACAAAGGGCGCCATGCTTTCTGTGGATCAGATCGATACTGTTATGGCATTTATCGGAGCCGGCGCCACCGGCAGAGAGAAAGTTGTTGAAAACCTCCGCAAGCTCGTTGGCAACTCCAAAACAGGAAAAGAGGGCTTGGAAGAACTGTTGGCCATCAGCAACCTTTTAGACTCAATGAACCTTGACTCTAAAAAAGTGGCTTTTGCCCCAAGCATAGTCAGGGGGCTTGCCTACTATACAGGTCCGGTTTTTGAAGCTGAACTGACTTTTGAAATTTTGGATAAAAAGGGCAAGCCGCGCAAGTTCGGCGCCGTAGCCGGCGGCGGCAGATACGACAATCTTATAGAACGATTTACCGGCCAGAAGGTCGCCGCGACCGGCGCGAGCATCGGCCTTGACAGATTACTCGCCGCGCTAAACGCCGGGAAATCTCAAAATGATAATCCTTATAAAGGGCCGGTCATAGTTACCGTGATGGACAAAAGCCGAATCGTCGATTATCAAAACATGGTTACTGAGTTGAGAAACAATGGCATTCCCTGCGAGCTTTTCCTTGGTAAAGGTAATTTTGGCAAGCAGGTCAAATATGCCGACAAAAGAAATTCCCCAGTGGTGCTAATCGCGGGTGAAGATGAATTTTCCAAAGGAATGGTCTCAGTTAAAGACCTCAGGCTGGGGTCGGAGCTTTCAAACACCATTGACGATCACAAAGAATGGAAAAAGCAACCTGCCCAGACAACAGTACCTATTATAGATATGGTAAAAACAGTCAAGGATATCATTGACCGCCATAAATAATCGAGTTGATTAAAATAAAATCGGAAAATATTTTTTATCAATTTTCGCGGAGAGGGCAAGGATAATTTCCTCGCCCAAAAAGGGATTTATAGATGCGTTATTTCCATTACAACCTTCGCTCAGACCAACCCTTGGCCCTGGATGGGGAATCTTTAAAGCTTGAAGATGTTGTATCCGTAGCCAGATATAACCGAAAAGTAAAAATCGTAAAAAAGGCTGAGGAAAGAATAATCAGATGCAGAGCCATGGTGGAGGTTCTCCTTGATGAAGGAGAGAAGATATACGGCCTTACTACAGGTTTCGGAAAACTGCGGGATATCGTAATCGAACTTGAGGACGCGAAAAAACTTCAGAAAAATCTTATCCAGAGTCATGCCTGCGGTGTTGGAAAACCCTTTGCCGAGGATGTGGTCAGAGGAGCCATGCTCCTGAGAATAAATACTCTGTGCAAAGGCAATTCAGGTATCCGCCTTCCGGTTGTAATGCAGCTTGTAAAAATGCTGAACGATAATATTTATCCCTATATTCCACAACAGGGTTCTGTGGGTGCAAGCGGAGACCTGGCACCGTTATCCCACCTGGCTCTGGTCTTGATGGGCGATGAAAACGGTAAATATTTCCCAAGGGAAAACCGCCTTGACGCCCATTCCACTCAAGTAACTTACACAGAGGACTCCTTTGAAAAGATGCCTTCGCTAGAGGAATTTGACGCGGTAGCCGATCAAGAGGGATGGACCTTTAGGCCTGTTGAACTGGAGGCCAAGGAAGGGCTCGCTCTTAACAATGGAACCCAGTTTATGACAGCGGTAGGCGCGCTGGCGGTTTACGATGGATTCTATACTTTCCGTTACGCGGAACTTTCAGGGGCCATGAGCACCGAAGCCATCCGTGGAATTCGAGACGCTTACGATTCAAAATTACATGCTGTGCGCCCTCATTCTT
>CAYSHR010000390.1:0-4291 GCA_964430795.1 uncultured bacterium | reverse complement strand
CGTAGCTTGCCGGAGCCTTGCCGAGTAATGTGCCCGTGATAGCAATGCTCGCCCGATTGATTTACCCGAGTTGTCAAACCGGCGTACGCGCCGACCTTGCGACCATTGGGAAACCGCCAGGGTTCGCCGATTTCCGCCACAATAATAAGAGCCGTGTACAATCCCACGCCCCGTATATCCAGAAGCGACTCAACCTCGGAAAAGGATTCGGCTGTCTTTTTAAAGGCATTGTCAAATGCCGCCAACTCCTTTTGGAAGTAGGCAACCCGCCGGAGAATCTCGTCACGCATCATGCCGTCGAAGAGCCCTAACGATAATCGCGACACAGCAAGAACCCACCTTTTGCAAAAGGGAGTCTTGAAGGGCAAATGAATGTTGCGCCGAGCCAATAATGCATGCAACTGATTTTTGGTCTTGGTCAGTTGCCTTGTAAGTTGCGCCCTGCCTCGAGTAAGATCACGAAGTTGGGCGTAACGCTCAGGCGGAACATAAGCCATTGGGACAAGGTCGGATTTGAGCAACTTTGCCAACAACGCCGCATCCAGTTTGTCGGTCTTGGCCCGACCGGCAACGATGGCTTTAAGGCGCGTCGGATGGGCCAGGACTACATCGCCCTCTTATTGTTTCAATTGACCGGATTAAGAAAAATCATTAAAATAGATGATATCTTTTTCTATTTGGCGAAGTGGAGTGTCTTTTATGAAACGGCTATTTTCAATCCATATTATCTGGGTGATTATCCTCCTTGCCCTTTTTGCCTGTTGTTCAAGCTCAGGCTCACAAGAGACAGGAAGCTCCTTTGCCGATGACGATGACTATCTGCCTGATCCGGATGATGATTCGGGACCGGATGACGACACTGTCCCTGACGATGATGATACTACTCCCGACGATGACGACACCACCCCTGACGATGACGACACCACCCCTGATGATGACGACACCACCCCTGATGATGACGACACAACCCCTGATGACGACGATACTACTCCTGATGATGATGACGATGACGATGACACAACCTTTGACCCACCGGAAATCACAATAATCGAACCAACCCAGGGCACCGTTTATACAAGTTCCGAAATTATTGTAAGCGTGATCGTAACCGGAGCGCTCCCTGCTGACATCACGCCTAAACTCGATGGCAATGACGTATCGGCTTATCTTACAATTTCAGACCTGGGAGTTGAGGGAACTCTGGGCGGACTTTCCGCGGGAGGGCATAACTTCTCCGTCACCGCCGTTAACAACAGCGGCTCCGAAACAGAACAGGTGAATTTCCAGGTGGATATTCAAGACCCTCTTATTGATCTTACCTTGCCGGCGGGCCCTGTTCAGATAGATACGGACGTGGAGGCCGAAGTGGTGGTTTATGATGAAAACGGCGCTGACATTACCGGCTCTGTGACAATAAACTGGGAAGTTACTCCAAATACGGGGTTTTCCAGAAATGGCCTTATCTTCAACTTTCAGGATCGCCAGACCTGGACTATTACGGCCAGTTGCCTTTATGGCGGTGACACATTAACAGATACAGAGCAGATAGAGTCCACCGACCTTGTACCTGATTCATTGCAAATCGGCGGACCCACAGAGGTCACGGCAGGGCAGCTCTTTGCCTTGAATGTGGCCATATTAAACCAATTCGGCGAAACCCTTGATCCTTCAATTTACACCATCACTTTCGATGTAAACCCTTCAGCCGGCGTCACAATAAACGGAAATATTTTCCAGCTTACAGTAGCGGCGCCCCACACCATCACAGTGACTGCCAATGGGGGAAAATATACTGTTAATGGCGACCATGATGTCAATGTAATACCCGGCGCGCCCTTTACCACCAGCCTTACACTTACCGATTACAGTATTGAATGTTATGAAACCGTGGGATACCAGGCCGCGGTAGTTGACTATTACGGAAATCCCACCACAGAGCCATATACCATCTCGACAAATCCCACTGATGGCGTGGTCATCGACACCATAAACCAGGAGATTACTTTCAACAGAGCAGGCGCCTTCGTTGTCAGTTGCATGGCCGCCGGATACCCTCCGGCAACTCGGAACATTGATGTAAACGACAGTATTGATCCAAAGATTTTGTGGGATGATCCAGCCTGCCAGACAACACCAAGGGGCACCTGGACAAGCGCCACCAGTTTCACTCTTTACGGTAGAGTGATAGAGAATGAAAGCGATCTGGTCTCTTTTACCATCAACGATAATCCTGTAACCTACAATCCCACCACAGGGTGCTTTGTCCATAACGTTATGCTCGATGTCGGGCTCAATTTCTTCTTTGCCCAGGCTGAGGACTCCTTTGCCAATACAGCCAGGGCCAACATATCCGTTTTAAGAGGCGCGAACCTTCCTCATGGACAAGTGGTGGATTACGCTATTGGAATAAGAGTCAACCAGAGTTCCTTGACCACTATTGAGAATATAGCAAATGGTTTACTCGCGCTTTTGGACCTGGAAAACCTGATAATGACCCTGATTCCCCAGATAAACGAAACCATATTTCCAGGAGTTACAGTGCAGGCCGGAGTTTCCGGCGCGAATATCGGCGACCCGATAATTACATTAACCTCCGCAAATGGCGGTATCGATATTGGCGGCGGCGTTCAACCCTTTTCAATATCCATGACAATAATTCTAACTGTATATGGTACGCCCTTTGTCTATACCGGAACCGTAGGCGCTTCCAGTATAACTTTTGACGGCAGTTTCGGTATAGACGTATCAGCGGGGGAGCTTGTAATAACCTTAGACAGCTTTGACGCGACTTTGCAGAACTTCACCCTGGTTTTCCCCGGCTTGGATCCGATTTATCTACAGGCCATTGAAACCTTCCTTGCCCAGTTTATTGAGGACCTGGTGGAGGAAATGGTTCTCAATGAGGTGCCTCCTCTTCTTGAGGATGCCTTTGCGGGTCTTGATCTCAGTTTCGAATTCCAGGCGGGAGACGGGACTATAACCATGGAAGCCGACTTCAGGGAGGCTGACTTTACATACACCGGCGGTACAATCTGGATGGATGCCATTTTTGAAACCGACTACGTGGACCCCGACACCCCGGCTTTCCCGGGATCATTCTTTACTCCCGGCGCCGTTCCAACTCTGGGTCAGACAACCCCCGGCGGCGCCCCTTATGGCTTTGGAATCGCTATGGGCGACGATCTATTAAACCAGGCGTTGCACCAGATTTACAGGTCCGGGGTTATAACATTTCACATTGATCAGGCATGGGCCCAGGAGCAGGGTTTCAGCTATGATCTGACCACCACCGATCTCGCCCTGTTTTTCCCTCAATTGTGGTTAAACTATCCGGACGAAGACGTTGAGTTCTGGATGACGCCCCTTCTGCCTCCGGTAATTGTTTACGACCCGAACATGAAGACCATCGGCATGCACTTGCAGATGGGCGACCTTACCATGGATATGATGGTTGTACCTGACCCCGGCCCGCCCATAAAAGCCTTTACCATGGCCTTGGCCGTTGATATTCCTGTTTCGGTGAGCGTTGACGTGGCTGCAAACAGCCTTTCCCTCGCTTTTGGAACTCCAACGGTCTATGTGGATATTTATGATGAACTTTATGATTTTCACGATGAACTGATTGAGGTTCTGGCACCCTTGTTGATTCAGATAATAATGCCCTTTATAAGTGACTTGCTGGGAGAGTTTCCCATTCCCATGCTCAATGACTTTGTTATTACCGTGGATGAGATGAGCATCTTCGGCGCCCTGGATGATTACATGGGAATTTTTGGAACCCTCTCCTACGTGCCTCCAAAAGATGGCTTTGGCCAGGATGTTCTGATACCTGTAGGTTGGTAGTTTGCTAATAGTGATGGACTAATAGAGGAGACAACATGCTTTGCCCTAGCTGTGGATCAGGATTAAAACATGAATTTTATGAGGAAGTGCCTTTGGAGCGATGCGGGTCCTGTGGCGGAGTATGGCTTGACCACAAAGAGCTCCAATTGATCAGTCAGCGAAAAATCGAAAATATCAGTCCTGAGGTGCTTGATAATTATAAACATGTTCCAGGCATCAATGATGTGGCCGGCATTGAGAGACAGAAGGAAAGAAAACTCAAGTGCCCTGTATGCTCGGGCGTCATGGACCTTATCAACTACGCCTATAATTCGGGAATTATTATTGACCGCTGCCCCAATGATTGCGGCGTTTATCTCGATGACAAGGAGCTTGAGGCGGCTCAGGCCTGGGCGGAGATGAACTTTTTGCGGGGTATGATTACTTTTTAGAATATGACTCCTCTAAA
>CAYSHR010000389.1:0-4295 GCA_964430795.1 uncultured bacterium | reverse complement strand
GGGACCCCGAATGGTGGAGTTGATTACCTTTGCGCCTTTTTCAATCACCACCCGAAATTCCACCTGGGAGCTTGTGACTTTGCCTTCATTTCTTTCCTTGTAGGAATCCAGGACCATGCGGTTTGCCTCAAGCATACTTTCAAGGCTGCCGGTATCCTTCCACCAACCCGAAACAACATGGCTTTTCACGTCAAAATCATTATCAACCAGCCACTGAATAGCGTCGGTAATTTCAAGCTCGCCCCTGGCGCTTGGCTTTATGCTCCGCACAGCGTCCCAGATAGGCGCGTCGAACATATATACTCCGACAAGGGCAAGGTCCGATTTTGGCTGCCTGGGCTTCTCCTCAAGATTCACAACTTTATTTCCCTGAAGAACCGCCACGCCAAAACTGCTGGGGTTGGGGACTTTTGCCAGAAGTATCTGGGAGTGGGCGTCACTATTTCGGAATTCATCAACAAGGCCGGCAATGCCGTCAATAATCAGATTGTCCCCAAGGTACATTACAAAGGGGCTGTCTTTCAGGTAGTCCCTGGATTCAATAACGGCGTGGGCAAGGCCCAGAGGGGCGGACTGCTCGATGTACTGGATATTCGCGCCAAATTCGGCGCCGTCGCCAACCGCGTCGATGATCTCATCTTTTGTATCGCCCACCACGATTCCAATGTCGGTGATGCCCGCCGCGACAATGGCTTCAATGCCAAAATAGAGAACGGGTTTGTTGCCGACAGGGACAAGTTGTTTTGCCCCGGTGTGAGTTATCGGGCGAAGGCGGGTTCCTTTTCCACCGGCTAAGATAAGCCCTTTAAGGGGTTTTCTCATTCTGTTTACCTCTTAATTGCCAGGGAAAGCCATAAAGGCGCCCTGAGCGATTGGCGAATCGCCCCTACAAGTAAATCGTATATTATTCGTAACTCATCATTTTAACTCGATCCGCGGCAAGAGTCAGGTCCCAGATTGCCCACGTTTCCAACCCGTTATTGGGACCGGCGGCTCGCCGGTCATTTCGTTGTAACCCAGGGGCTTGCCACAATGCCTTTGGCTTTTATCGCCTCGGCCACCTGTTTTGCCGCTGATTTTGTGGCATAGGCGCCGGTTCGTACCCTGAACCAGGTTTCTGGGCCTTTGCTAAAACTTACGATATAAACAGCCGAAACTCCCTTTGCCGTATATTTGGCCATAGCGGCTTCAGCTTCGGTTTTGCTTGGATGGGAACTCAGTTGAATAGTGAATTTTCCTTCTGAAGGGGCCGGCGGTAAAGGAGTAGGTTCGGGAGTGGGAGCCGGTGTTTGGGCAGGGGCGGGTGAAATCTCCGTAACATCGGGAAAGGTTTCCCCGGGTTCAGGGGTAGGGGTCTGGCTTGGAATCATTATTTTTACAAAGCCGTCTTCATCTGTCTCGACAGTGGTGTCATCGTCCTTTGAAGTAACCTTAATATCCTCATCAGGAACGTCGGGCATCGTGTTTTCAACCTGGTTCTGCAAGGACAGGGCGGCAAGCTCGCTTTCACTTTTTGCCAGGGTTTTTCCAAAATAGACTCCCATGGCAAAAACCAACACGAGTACAAACATGGCGCAAATAAGCATTATGGCGATCTGTTTGTTGTCAAGCTTGAACTCATATTTACTTTTGATTTTACGAAGGTCCCGCAAAGACGTCTCCTTGTAAATGGCAACTCATTGCTTCCAGCTTATACCATGTTTAACTTTTCGCAAAAGGGTTTATTCCGGTAATCGTTCAGTTACAAGGGGGCTTTTTGGAAAAGCGGGAACATGTACTTGTTACGTGTCCCCAGATTTTCTTTGTCACTGAACGATTACTTATTCCTTTTACATGACCATCGGCGCCGTGATTCCGGCAAGGCCAAGGGCGTTATTCAGCACTTGCCTGCATCCGGAACAGAGGGCTAATCTGGCCAAGGTTAAATCACTCTCTTTGCTGATAACCCTGTTGTGATGATAATAATGATGAAACATGCTTGCCAGGGTATGAATATAACTTATAAGCCGGTGGGGTTCTCTAAACTCCGCGGCTTTTGCCACAAGCCTGGGAAATTCCATCAGGTGTCTTGCCAGTTCACGCTCCTCGGGCAATTTCAAAAGGGAGAAGTCCGCCCTGCCAATGCCGGATATATCGACCTTCTCCTTTTCCGCTTTTTGGAAGATCGAACAAATTCTGGCGTGCATATACTGGGCGTAAAAAACAGGGTTTTTGTTTGATTGCTCAACAGCCAGGTCCACATCAAACTCAAGCTGGGCGTCGTGCCTGCGCATAAGATAAAAATAGCGAAGAGCATCCCTCCCCCCGTCATCAAGTAGCTGTCTCAGTGTAATGAATTTTCCGGACCTTGTAGACATCTGCCGTACTTTTCCGTCTTTGATCAGGGTGACAAGCTGGATAAGGAGGATATCCAGATCATCTTTTTCTCTGCCAAGAGCCAGCACAGCGGCCTTCATTCTGCCAATATAACCGTGATGGTCCGCGCCCCAGACATTTATAACCAGGTCAAAACCCCTGTTGTATTTATCAGCGTGATAAGCGACATCCGCGGCAAAGTATGTTTTTTGGCCGTCGCTTTTTACAAGAACCCTGTTTTTGTCATCTCCGTAAGGCTCGGTTTTAAACCAGAATGCCCCATTTTCATCATAACCGATCTCTTTTTTCTTCAGCCATGCAAGAGTCTTGTCAATTATTCCCGAATCATGGAGGGATTTTTCCAGGAACCAGTTATCAAAAACCACTCCTGATTTTTCGCAGTCCCTTTTTATGGAATCGAGAATTTTTTCCGCGGAATAGAGGGCGATGTCAGGGATGTCCTTTTCGGTAAGATCGTCGCCCTTCTGTTTGAGAAGCTCTTTAGCCACGTCGATAATGTAATCGCCTACGTAGTGTTCTTCTGGGATTTCAATTTTATCCCCCAGAAGCTCTCTGTAACGCAGATAGGTTGAACGGCCCAGCTTTTGAATCTGGAGCCCCGCGTCATTAACATAGTATTCCTTTTGAACATCAAAACCGGCTGCTTTCATTATTTTGGCCAGGGTATCGCCAAAGATAGCGTTGCGCCCATGGCCCACATGTAACGGACCTGTGGGGTTGGCGGAGATAAATTCTATCTGCACCTTCTTTCCCTGTCCAAAATCGGTTTTTCCAAAGTCATCTCCAGCGGACTCTATTTTTTTCAGTACATCCAGCATTCCTGTTTGATTTATGAAAATATTTACAAAGCCCGGCCCGGCGACCTCTGCCTTTTTTATCAGCCCGCCGCCATCTCCAAGCTCCTCGATTACCATGGCGGCCAGATATCTTGGCGCCATTTTCGCCTTTTTTGCCAGAATCATGGCGATATTTGTTGAGTAGTCGCCGAATCTTCTCTCCTTCGGACTTTCAATAGAGGGCAGAGGAATATTGTCATCAACGGCAAGTTTCTCCTTTGCCACAAGTTCTACCACCGCTCTTTGAATAATCCCGGCTAACTCCTTCTTCATCTATTCTCCAAAAACCAAGGTCTTGTTTTTCTATTCCTTACCCTCATCCTTCTCCTTCACCATTTTAAGACCGGCCAGCTTTAGATATTGTCTGGGACGCCGGTCCCTGAAAAAGGGCCACTCCCTTCTTACAAAATCCACAGCCTGGGAATCAAAGGGCCACAGCCCAAGTCCCTCAACTTCACCCATAGGCTCCTCAAGGAGGTCCCCTGTGGGCGCCGCGCAGAAACTTCCCCCCGCGAAAGTCTTATCCTGGTCTTTTCCAACCCTGTTTACCCTTACCACGTAGCACCCGTTGGTAAATGCGTTGTTACACATTGATTGACGCCATATATCATCGTTGTCATTGGTGTTTGAGGTGGGAGTGAAGATCAGTTTTGCCCCTGATAAAGCCAGAATCCTGGAACCTTCAGGGAAAAAGGTATCCCAGCTAAGTTGAACGCCAAAAGTAATATCAAAAGCTTTAAACACGGGAAAACCAAGATTTCCCGGCGCGAAATATGCCTTCTCTTCCCAACCGGGCACTTGGGGCACATGGACTTTTCTGTAAACACCCAACACCTGCCCCTTGTCATCAATTACCGCGGCGCTGTTATAATAAGCGCCCTTTTGGGAATCTTCAAAAAAAGGAATAATCAGGCAGGCTTTCCAGGATTTAGCCTTTTTCCTGGCATCCCTTATCAGCTTTCCCGAAATGGGCTGGGCCCTTTCAAAAGGTGCCTTGTCAATTTTTCCGGCAAACCACGGCAAGGTAAATAGTTCAGGAAAGCAGATTATCCTGGCGCCGTTTTCAACAGCAAGGTCAGCGGT
>CAYSHR010000388.1:0-4304 GCA_964430795.1 uncultured bacterium | reverse complement strand
AGGAGTTTAGGATTGAGAAAAAACTTTGTTCTTCTTGTTCTATTCTTTCTCTCTACTGCCATTTTTTTTGGATGCTGCCAGGAATATGATAAGGATGAGGACCAAAACTCTCCTTTGCTGGATAATGTCATTATACTTTCAGACGGCAATCTCCTTTATGATGGCTACAGAGTGGAACAAGGAGAAAAACTCGACTTCTTTCTGAACTATTCAGATAAGGATTGCGATATTAACGGAGGTCAGATTTGGCTTTCCTGGAATGATGGTCCCTTTGAGGCAATTGCCCAGATAGCCGCCGGCGATGGCTGCATGGGGCAATGGCCGGAAAGCAAACTTGGTTTCTTCAGGACAATCGTTGAAACAGGGACTATAAACTTTTCCGTAAGTATTTCCGACAGCGGTGGAAATAGAAGCAACAATGTATTGGGCGCCATAGAGACAGGCTACGGTGGCGGACCGATTATAACCGGTGTAAAATGGCTTGATTCTTATATTTTACTTGGCGAGGCCGCCCTGCTTTCCGTATCAGCTTGTGATATGGAGAACGATCTGCTTGGCGGTCAGATATTTCTATACAAGCATCAGGCGCCGGCGCCCCTTGATTGGAGCGACTTCAGCATTAGCGGAAAGCCGGAGACTAAGTGGAGTCAACATGGAGTGAGCGAGAATACAATTTCCGACTCATGCGACGAACCTGTTATTGCCAACATCAAGCTTATTCCCGCTATTGTGGGTGAAATTTGCCTGGACGTAGCGGCCACAGACGGATTGGGAAACATTGGCAACAGATACGGCTATGAAACCGGAGGCGCCTGCCTTACAATTGATAATCCATAAAAGGTATGAATGAATGAAATCAGGGAAACTATACTTTTGGTTGATGGGACTGCTTCTGATTATCGCTTTTGCCGGCTTGACTGCTTTTGCCCAGACACGGCCCGCGGGTCCCGGACCTTCTCATCAAAAATTGAATCCTCCCAAGTTTGCCCAATTGCGAGCATTGCATCTCGAAGTTGAAAGACTCAGGTCTGATTTAAAGGAATGCGAAGAGAAGATGGAGGCAATAGAAGCCGATCTTGAAAAATGTAAAAATGGTGAGAGTTTGGCGCCGGAGGAAAAAACTGAAGGGGACTTGCCGAAATAAGCCGTAGGAGCAATAAAAAGCCATGCCCTGTTCGTGGCAATTAAATAGTAAATGAAATACAAGCCAACCAAATCCGGTTTTATCAATAAACCAATTTCAAGAAGACAAATGCTTTGGTTTGGCGGTGCCGGCAGCGTTATTGCCGCGACTTTTGCCGCTGAATCCATGGTAAGGGAAATCTTTTTCATCTCTATTGAAAAAATTACTCTGCCCATCAAGGGCGTTACAGAACCATTTACAGCGGCCCTGATATCCGACCTTCATTACGGCGGTTATTATTCACCATGCGGATCATTAGCGAAAAAAATCAAAAGTCTGAACCCGGATTTTGTCGCAATTGCCGGTGATACATTGAGTTCCCTAAAGGGTATGGATCGATTTACCGAGTTTTTAAAAGGGTTGACCATGCCGGCTTTTGTTGTTCCGGGCAATTGGGAAAGCTTCTTGAATTGGGCGGACAATGAGCAGAAAAAATTCTACAATTCTTTTGGCGTGGAGTACCTGCTCAATAAAAATACTTTCTTGAATCTGGGTGGTGGTGTAAATCTATGCGGAGTTGATGATCCATTTACAGGGCGCGACGATCTTTCGAAATCTCTTAAAGGCGTCAATGAAAAAAGACCATCCATTCTCATGGCTCATGCTCCCCTGGTGGCAAATGAGGCGGCTTTTTACAATGTTGACGCCACCCTTGCGGGCCATACCCATGGCGGGCAAATAAGAATCCCCTTTAAAGGACCCCTGTTTCTTCCACCGGGATGCGGCGGGTATGATATGGGATTATATAATGCGGGGGGAATGCCTTTGTATGTGACCAGAGGAATCGGCACATGCATAGTTCCAGTGCGATTATTATGCCCGCCTGAAATAACCTTGATCACTTTTACAGGTGGGTGAATTATGAAAGAAAAACTCTGTCAATGAAATCAAGAATATCAAAAACGGTTTCAAGGAACCAGATCAAGTCATCAGGCATATCAAGAGATAGCAGAAAGCTCTTTGGGAGACCCAGGCCGGCCAAAAGCTCAATTACATCTGTCTCTACCAAAAGGCCGGGAATTGAAAAAGTCCCTGTCAACTGTAGTAGATTTTTGGGAATAAAGTCGTCTGATTGATGGTCCGTCTCGCCCATTATATAATCGATTCCATTGATGAGGCTTAGAACCCCCTCTTTTAAGCTATGTATGGAATCCTTAATTCCCTTTTCTCGATTTCCTGAGGCGACCACCATTATTTCGTTTTCAAAATCATCAAGAGTTTTCGGCAAGCTTGTTGCCATGGATGGATCAGCGCCTACAAGATAAGCGGCGCCTTTTATTATTTCAGCCAATCCTTTGACAATATAAGCTTCGCCAAGGTCAAACTCTCTGGCGCCAATGGCATTGTGCCCGCCACTTTCAATTATAACCAATCTTTCCAGATTTGAGGTAAAGCCGTTGTCGGCGATTACTTCGGACATCTCCTTTTGAACAATGCCTATTGAGTTTACGCCATCGGTATTAAGCCACTGGATAAAATCCGCGATATCAATATCTCCAATGTAGATCATGTCCATATTGAATACCGCCTCAATGCCAAACCTGATAAGGTCAATAAGGCCGTTGTAGAAATGTGCCCGGGCGTCTGACGGATTAACTGCCAGGACTTTTTCAAAAGCTTCTTTGCCCTTGATATAATTTCCTCTTGAGATATGAAATTTGCCACACCGAACACCGTCGCAGGGAACCGGAGGGCGCATGAAATCCTCCCCGGACTCTCCTAAAGGAAAATCAAGCCCCTGATAATATTCCTCCATATTCGCTCTTGAAGCCGCGAGAAGGAAAAGACCCATGCCGTAAGCGACGTTTTCGCCTTTTAAAACCTGCTGGTAATATTCAACGCCGCCCGGAGACGTGCCATAGGAAACGCCAAGTAAAAGAGTGTCGCCATTGTCATCCACAACTACCTGGTCCACAGCCCCTTGAAGCCAATTCAGGAAGTTGGCTCGCATGGCCAATGGAAAGTCATTGTAATGCCTCTGACGTAAAGCCAGGCCATATGCAAAGAGCAGGGCGGCGCTGGTCTCAGGATATGTATCATTCCTGTTTATGATTGTGTGGAAACGGCCGCTTACTGTTTCGCTCTCTGTTATGGACAAATACATTTGAGCTAGATCCGATTCAAGGTCAAAGGATAGACGGCTTTTTATTGATTCGGGAAGCTCCTGGTTTGCCAGATTAAGGGCGGCAAAAACCCAGCCGTTGCCCCGCCCCCAAAATAACCCTTCCTTTGGCGTAACTTCCCCCAAATCATCATCATACATATGGCGATAAAGGCCGGTGCCCGGGTCTCGCAGCCGTTTTCGAAAAGCCTCAAGCTGAATAACCAACTCCTCCAGGGGTTCATCCTTTCCGGTAACCTCGGCGTACCTGATCATAAAAGGGCCTACCATAAACAAGGTGTCGATCCACATCTGATTACCAGTCATCCAACCCATATGATTAAGGCCGCCGTCCGATGTACGCCCTGCTGTTTCGGTTATGTAATGCCAAACATCATCCGCCACATCCAGATACTTTTTATCTCCTGTAGCGTTATAAAAATAGAGGGAAGCATACCCTGGAATGCACATGTCCGAGGCGCTGATGTGATATCCAGCCCTGATATGATGATCGAGCCAGTCCTTGGCGTATTGATAATAGATAAGGTTATCCGTGGCCTCCCAGAGGTCAAGAAACCCCATCATCATAACTCCCGAATCCCAACTCCAGGCATTCTGGGATGGAAGATAATAGTTCATCCAGGTTTGAGCCAGATCTTGGGAGAGGGATAACGCAATGGCAAAACCATTTTGATCCGGAACATCGTCATCGTCATTTTGGTCCGGATCAACAGGATCGGTTATCTCGCAACCCAAAGGTAAAAGAGAGATAAGAAGTAGAATAATCAGTGTGAAATAGAAAAAACTTTTCCGGGAACTCATCATAAAGCCTTTGACAGAACCAAAAGCGGGACTGGTTGAGTCAGATTAATTCAACTATTTTCTCCATTAGTTTGACAAAAGCGCCCTCGCTTCTTTTTGAGACCTCAAGAACTTCCTTGTGGGTCGGCCCTTTTTCCTTTTGAAGATGGGCGGCATTGGTTACCAAAGCCAATCCGGCGACTTGGAGGTCGAGATATT
>CAYSHR010000387.1:0-4306 GCA_964430795.1 uncultured bacterium | reverse complement strand
GATTCCAAAGGGACGTGTTCCTTTGGCGGGGTATGGGGCAGCGCCCCATCCTCAGCTCGCGCCCTTTACCAGAATTTCATTATCGCTTTTGTTCCAAAGCTGAACACGTTAGGGGCTCTGGCGTTTTTTCCCGGTATCCAGGTAAGGTTTCTGTAACCGACGTAAGGCATAATCGGCGCCCCTATTCTAAGAAGACTCACAACCATCTGCCCCCACAATATATTTTTATATCCCGGCTTCCATAGTTCTTCCTTTTCCCAATCCCATAGGGGCGAATCGGATTCCCAGTTTGATTGTTGCAGATGAAGGAAAGTGTATCTAAAAGAAAAACTGAGAACAGGGGGCAGATCCTTTGCTTTTGAGGCGTCCCCGCCAACAAGCCAGGTCCCAAGCTCAGGTCCCTTATAAGGGACAATATCCACTTGAAAAGAGCCGCCGGAAAAATCACCGCCGTCAATCACATATGTATCGCCAATGTAAGGCGCGTAATTGAGCATCAATGGGTTTTCCCTGCCTGTTGGCGATTTGTACTCATGAGGAAGCAGAAACTCATAGAAAGCCTCAACGCCCAAAGTCAGTCTGCCCTTTAGACTCTCCTTAAAGAACTTGTCAAGGCCAAGACGAAATCCAAGGTCGCCGTTAAAATGGAGGTCCCAGGATGTTGTACCCGTGGTGACTACCAGTTCGGGGTCGGGAGGAGCGCCTGTTGGAATAGCCCCTGTAATAGTCGCGGCCATTGCCAGTCCGCTTTTTTTAAAAGCCTCGCTCTTGTCAGTGAACCTGTACCTGAGCCCAACAAGGATATCTCCAAGGACCCCCTTGTTGCCTTCCCATTTTTCCGGCCTTGGCTGTCCCATACTTTCAGCCCATTGCCAAAAGTCGGTCTCGCTGTATGGTCGCCCCAGATTCCACTGATAGTCCCCCTCTTCCCATTCAAATCTTGGGTCCACTTTTGAATACATCATTATTGGTATGCCTAACCCCAGAGAGAGGTTGTCGAAAATTCCGTATTGGATCTGAATCGCCAAAATGCCAAGTTCAGCCTTTGGCTTGGGCTTGAGAATTCCCTGCTTCCCGGCTCCAGGCTCATACCTTATCATCTCCTGAGCCAGAGGCGCCTTCTTCCCTTCATCATCCCACATGCTCTCCACAGTGGACATATTAAAACTAATATCCAACATCCAGGTGCTTTGTGGGAGGGATTCGGTAAAGCCGGCAAAGGCGCCGGCGGGAATAATCAACAAAGTCATGATCGCGAGATATCCGAGCGTCAACCTCATTCACTACTCCCATCACCATCAGTCAGACACGCGTCAAGATCAATCATTTTATATGAGCCACTGGAGGCCGGGACCTGCCCTGCTGCTATATGCATTCTCAATTTCCCAGGCTCATATATCACCGAGTTCATACTGTCTCTCTGGTCTTCCATCTCAACGTTTCTCAAAATCGAAGCCATTTTGGCAAGGTCTATATTGCCGTAATTCTCGTTAATAATATCGCCGGCGACCCAGAAAGCCTTCACTGATCTGAAATAGAAACTGCTCCAAAAACGTTGAGGGCGAATATTGAAAGTAATCAGGTCGTACCAGATTTCATCAAGATTCTTCTGAAAATGGGATGACACTCTCAAGTCATCCTCGCCAACGCTCCCCAAAGGATCCCCCCACTGGTTAAGATTTTCATTATCTTCAGGGTTCGGCGTGTAGGAAAAATATCCTCCTTCAGGCTCCTTTAGAATATTTCCATCAACTTCAACAGCGATAATATCTCCTTTAGGATCAGCCAGAAGGAAATTCCATCCAAAAGTCGCGGGCGCCTCTTCCAGATATTTGGAAGCCGCCTTTGAGCTGTCGCAATTGCTCAATATCTCCCGCCCCATAATTCCAATAGGCACGCCTTGAGGGCGTAGCTTGGCGAAAATCAACCCCTCGTTGAATCCGGCCACAAAGGAATTATTCAGGGTATCGGAAGAATTGATAAGGTAGGAAACTCCATGCCGATTCATCCCGGAAAAGCCCCACACAATTCCCGTGTATCCTACATAAGCATAGGTTTTGCCATCCTCGGTATGATGAATAAAAGTAGTAGCGTGTTTATGGGTGATGTCGCTATCGAGCATAGCGAAGTTATGCCCCATAAATGGGGCGCCGGTTTTTGTGGCCAAACCTCGTACCGCGAAACCGATGGAGGGGGGCTGGGTGCGGCCGTCGGGCACGCCTTTATTGGCGACTTTCTGAGGCGGCCGGCCATAGCCGACAGTAGTTACAGTGATTCTCTGATCTCTCATGGACCTGGGATGATAAGGGCGTTCCCTGTTTGTTTTATTTAGGTCTGTGCACTGCAAAAGAAGAGAAATGCTGCTTGCGGGCGTCAGGCCATCAGGAGGCGTAAATATAACTTCAAGAGTCTTTCCATCTCTGGCATAGGGCGCAGTTTTAATACTGGGATGAGGCGCGATATAAATAGTATCATTCAATTGAATTCGAATGGAGTCGGTATTTACGCCATCAAGGATATCATCCAGGATAAACCTGAATTTCGCGTCGTAGGGAATCTCCACAAAACTAGCATACGATCTTGGCTCATAAGGAGACATGAGGTTCTCGTTGTTTTCGTCAATTTCACCGTCGCCGTCATTATCAACACCGTCCTTCTCCATATCTCCGATAATCTCAACACTCAATAGTTCCGGTCCTTGAATAAGCTTGATATAAAAAGTAAGAGATCGAAATCCCATCAGAGTGTCGAAAAAAGTATTCATAATAAGTATGTCGTCAAAAGCCATCCCACTACCATCGGCAATGCCCCTCATCTCTTCCATATATTCTTCCGGAATATAGGGAATCAGGAAATATGCCGACTCAAGCATCATCTGCCTGGCGAATTTTCCGTCTCCGTAGATTTCCTCATCCTGATAGCGAATCATAACTCCAGCCACATCGGCCCTGTCGCGGTTCAGATATGGAAAGATGGAATTGGTCAAAAGCATGGTAAAAAGAGATTGGATTTTACCGGAGAAATGTTTACCGTGCTTGTATCCTCTTTCCCAGGGCGTACCTCTTACCTCGAATACCTGATAATACTGAGGTTCCTCAGCCACCCACATATCACAGGAGATGTTTGCCCCTCCCGCTAGAACGAGGATTGCCCCGACAACAAGGATAATGCCCCTTGAATATGGCTTTATTCTTGAGTGCGGAAAATATCTCTTTGCTTTTTCATATCCCATCAAACACTCCTGAAAAGGGATAAATTCAGGTCAAAATCATTCTTGAAACAGAATATTCCAGATACTAATCACTGAAAGAAGAAAATTTCTTAGACCGTCTTTTGTGGGATTCGCGAAAAAATCTCCCACGTTTATTCTGGGATATTCGGGCAGGTTCTCTATTGTGACAGAGCCAAAGATAAAGGGCATGATCTCCAGCGCTGTTAAAATATCGGTAAAATCAGCCGGAGTAATGAAATCCACAACATCAGGAGTCCGGTCCATATCCGACCCCTCAAAAAACCCGGGCGCCAGTTTCCCGGATAATTTCATGAGAGCCGCGACAATATCCGCCTCAAGAACCAACTCAGGGCCGATCTTAAGACTGTCCACCGAAACATTGTATCTTCCGTTTTCATTTACATCAACATAGGTTATCTGGTGGCCATTCTGGCCGCCCGCTTCATGACCAAGGCTCTCAATGGTCTGCCTGAACCTGACAAAAGCCAAACCCAAATCAATAGCGGCAAGCTGCATATTTCTCGCGCCGGTCCCTTTTACGAGCTTGAGAAAATCGGGAAAGTCGACGCTATGGAGCAAGTTGTCTAAAAGCTCAATTATTGGATCGATAGTTTCAATAACGTCCCCGTCTGTGGGAATCTCTGGAAGGACCAGCATAGTGTAATCGAAATAGAGATTGTGGGCTAAAAGAAGCTTTATCGCGCCGTTTACCAGGGAATTGGCCGCGCCGAAAAGATAAAAATCGGTATTATCAAAATCACCTCCCAACCTTAAAAGCTCAACATCCAAAAGTATCAGCACATCGCCATCGAGAGATAACCTAATCACATCTTCGTTTTCAATATCCAGATAGGCGTTTTCCACGCTAACCATTTCCTTAATGATTTTGTCATGCAGATATAGATGAATCTGATTCCCGTCGCTCTTGGGCTTCTCATATTCAAAAAGCATGGATTTGCCTTCCACCCCGACTCCGGCAAAAGAAAGGGCGTCAATGGTGCCCATAATCCGATCAAAAAAATTCATGAAAATCATGGGACCCGAAACCACCACCGCGTATTTGGCTTCAATACT
>CAYSHR010000386.1:0-4309 GCA_964430795.1 uncultured bacterium | reverse complement strand
GGTTTAAGAGGCGGGCATTCCGGTATTGATATTCACGAAAATCGGGGCAACGCCATAAAGCTTATGGCAAGAGCCCTTCTGGCTTTCTCAAAACTATCTAAAATTGAACTTTCGGATATAGCCGCCGGCGACAAGCACAATGCAATTCCAAGAGAAGGGCGCGCCCTTCTTACATTGCCCGAAAATGAGTTTGGCGCAATTGAAGAAGCGGCGAAGAATTTGGAAAAGGAGTTTAAAACTGAATTTCCCCGGGACGCCAATCTTTCAATGTCAATTACAAGCTCAGAACTCCCGGATAAGGCTCTGGCGCGCCATACCACAGTCAGGATTATCAACCTGCTGCTGGCATATCCCAGCGGTGTAATCTCCATGAGCCAGGATATGGATGACCTTGTTGAGACATCCAACAACCTGGCCATTGTCAAAATCGAAAAAGACGAGCTTTATACCCATAACAGTCCCAGGTCTTCTCTGGGAGAAGCCATAAGAGGGGCATTGGATCAGATACAAGGAGTATCTTTACTGGCAGGGGCTAGAACAGAGGAGGAGGAAGCCTATCCAGGATGGCAGCCAAATCCGGATTCTAAGATTCTCAAGCTTCTTGAGGATGTTCACCAGGAGCTTTTTGACTCAAAACCGAAACGGCTCGCTTATCACGCCGGTCTTGAATGCGGGATTATCGGCGAGAAATTCCCCGGCATGGATATGGCTTCTTTTGGTCCGGACATCAAAAATCCCCATTCTCCCGATGAGGCTGTTCGCGTCTCCACTGTGGAGATTTTCTGGAAACATCTCATAGCCACTCTGGAGGCTATTGCGAAAGGGAAATACCCAGCTTAATTCGCGGGTTTCGTCATAAATGTAAATTCCTGAGAATCTCAAATCGGACAGGAGGCAGATCATCAAATCTTTTGCCGTAGCCTTGAACATGAAGGCCAGAAAAGTAAATGATAATACCCTCGATATGGTTTCCAAACACGTTGACACAGAGGATATCTATGTGACCCGCACCATAGAACAATCGGATCAAAGCCTTGATGAAATCATAAAAAAACGATACGACCTTGTCATATGCGGTGGCGGTGATGGCACGGCCATGCGGATTATCGAGCAGATGAGACTGAAGGTTGACGCCCACAACAAAGCCGGCGGCGATTTCAAAGTCCCCAAATTTGGTCTTTTAAAAATGGGCACGGGCAACGGCTGGGCAGGAATTCTCAATACTCCACAAGGCGTGGAACCCATCTGGACCATCAGACAAAAGAAAGCCGATGACCTTGTTTACGCGCCTTTTAACATGATGGAATCCAATGATGGGCGCATGTTTCACTTTGGTGGGTTTGGCGTTGACGCCCTTATTCTAAATGACTACATAAATATGAAAGCCAAATATACTAAAGGCTTCATGTGGAAGATGAGCAACAGTTTAAGCGGATACCTTATGGCAATTGGGGGAAAATCTCTTCCAAATATTCTGTTAAAAGGCTTCAAGGTCAAAGTAAGAGTTATCAATATGTCCAAAGAGCCTATATACAAGGTAGCCCACTCTTCGGGCATTGAGGAAATCAAAATAAAAAAAGGCGAGACTATCTACGAAGGCGCCACTGACGCCACGATTTTCGGCACAACAAGCGATTATGGTTTCAAACTGCGGGTAATGCCCTTTGCCATGAAAAAATTCGGGTACTTTCACCTTCGCTCCACGGAACTTGGAGCAATAAAAGTTCTTGCAAACCTCAAAGATGTATGGCTGGGAAAATATGAGTCTCCTGACGTTTATGACTTTTTAGTCAAAAAGATAAAAATCGAGGTGGACGGCAAAGCGCCCTTCCAGTTGGGAGGCGACCCCGAAGGATACAGGGACCAGGTGACGGTAAGCATCTCGGACTTTGTCCCTGAAATGCTCGATTTCAGAAACCAGTGAGCCGTAAGAAGCAATAATTCCGGTTAATATTGGGCGAAGAATCCGGACCAACAATAAAAATGATTTTACTCACCTTTGCCGTAAATTATAAAGATAAACAGTAATGGCCGGATTATATTTTCATATCCCTTTTTGCAAAAGCAAATGCGGTTATTGCTCCTTTTCCTCAAGGCCGTTAATTGACGATTCCGAACTTGAGAATTATTTTTCAGCCCTTGAGAAAGAACTTCTGAAAAGCGCTCCGTATCTTCTTGAGATGGATATAAAAACCATCTATTTTGGCGGGGGAACTCCTTCTCTTGCCGGCGCCTCCAAAATCGCGAGGTTGATAGATATAACCACATCCATTTCAGGAAAAAACCGGCGACCTCTTGAAATCACCCTTGAGGCCAATCCCGAGTCATTTATAATAAATGACCCAGAAAAATATTTGAAGCGCGGAGTAAACAGACTTTCTCTCGGCCTTCAATCCTTTGATTCCTCATCCCTGAAATTTCTTGAGAGAGGGCACAATCCCAAGACCGGGAAAAAGGCGATTTTAAAGGCCAAAAAAGCCGGATTTGAAAATATCAGCCTGGATATAATCACGGGGCTTCCCCTGCCTTTTCAAAATACTTACAAGGCGGATATCCAAACAGCTTTAAGTTATTTTCCAAAACATCTTTCTGTTTATCTCTTAAGCGCCGAGTCTCCTTCACGGCTGTTTGAAAAGGTCCAGGGAAATAAAATCGCTCTTTTGGACCAAGACGCCCAGGCGGATATTTTTCTTGATTGCGACGCTGTTTTATCAGAAGCCGGGTTTGCCCATTATGAGGTTTCCAATTATTGCCTTCCCGGTTTTGAATCGGTTCACAACAGCGCCTACTGGAAAAACGAACCATATCTGGGCATTGGCGCCGGAAGCCATTCTTACATTTTCGAAAACGAAAAAGCATATCGCAGAAGTAATTTTTCAGACCCCGATCATTATGTTAAGTCGGTTTTGCGGGAGAAGTCCCCTGTGGAATTTTCCGAGGAAATTTCAGATGAATTAATGCTTCGAGAAAAAATTATGCTTGCCCTTCGCACTTCTAATAAAATTGATCCAGCCCAATACGGCGCCGCCTCTGTTGTAATTGAAAAAGGGCTCGATGAATTCGCGGATAAAGGATGGCTCGCGAAAAAGAACGGCTGCTATTATCCAACTGTTAAAGGAATGCTGGTGGCTGACAGAATGTGCCTTGATCTTTGGCAAAGAATGTGCCTGGTTTTTTCTGAGACGCACCGTGGTTAAGATCAATCATCGCTGTGCTTTAGAACATTAAGAAAGGCCTTTTGAGGTATAGTCACCTGTCCGACTTCCATCATCTTCTTCTTGCCTTTTTTCTGTTTTTCCAGAAGCTTTCTCTTTCTGGAAATATCACCGCCATAACATTTGGCGGTAACGTCTTTTCTAAAGGCATTAACGGTCTCTCTTGAAATAATCTTGCCGCCGATGGCGCCTTGTATTGGTATCTTAAACTGGTGTCTTGGTATGGATTCGGAAAGCCTTTTACAAATCTGTCTTGCCCGCTCCACCGCGTTTGAGTCGTGGACCAGAACCGCCAGGGCGTCCACATGTTCGTGATTTACAAGGATATCGACTTTCACCAGATTCGCTTTTCGATAATCGAGGAATTCATAATCAAAAGAGGCGTATCCCCTGGAAATCGATTTCAGTTTGTCATAAAAATCAAAAATCACTTCAGCCAGGGGCAGCTCAAAAACAACCTCAATCCTTTTTGTATCAAGATAATTCATGGACTTTTGAACTCCCCGCCGGTTTATGCAGAGATTGATAACGTTTCCCACATATTCATTGGGAGTATAAAAGCCGGCTTTTATAAAAGGCTCTTCGGAATAATCGATTTTTATCGGGTCCGGGTAATAGATAGGATTGTCAACAATAATCTCCTTGCCATCATTGAGAAAAACCTTGTACTGGACCGAAGGCGCGGTCAGAAGAATATTCTGGTTGTACTCTCTGCTTAATCTCTCCTGGACTATCTCAAGATGTAAAAGTCCCAAAAAACCGCACCTGAATCCCTGCCCTAAAACCGCGGATGAGTCTTTTTGATAAACCAGGGCGGCGTCATTTAATTTCAGCCTCTCAAGAGAATCCACAAGCTCGCCATAATCATCAGAGCTGACAGGATATACGGAGGAGAAAACCACCGGCTGGATTTCCTGAAAACCGGGAAGAGCTTCTTTGCATGGATCGCTGTTAAGAGTAATGGTGTCTCCTGTCCGAGCCTGGCTTACGGTTTTATCTCCCGCGATTATGTACCCCAGTTCTCCAGCTTCAAGCTCCTTCTGTTTTGAAAGTTTTTGTTGTAAAACCGCTACTTCCTGGAGTGTAAAATCGGC
>CAYSHR010000385.1:0-4326 GCA_964430795.1 uncultured bacterium | reverse complement strand
TGCTCTTAACGCGGGATATGTCAGGACTCCAACAAAAAGCAAAAAGAGAAAGATTTTCTCTTTATATAAAAACAAGGCGGTTGGTCTGGCCAGGCTCGGTAGAGATTCTGTGGAAGAGGGTGTAAACCTGGTCGTAAGCCATCTCGATTCGCCGAGATTGGACCTTAAGCAAAATCCCATATATCAGGACTGCAACCTTGCCCTTGCCAAAACCCATTATTACGGCGGGATCAAAAAGTACCAGTGGGTGACAAGGCCGCTGGCTCTACATGGAGTTGTGATCGACTCTAATGGAAAAAGCATCAATATCTCTATTGGTGAGAAAAAAGATGATCCGGTATTCACAATTCTTGATCTGTTGCCTCACCTGGGAAAGAAAGCCCAGTACTCAAAGAAACTGGACGATATTGTCACAGGTGAGAAGCTGAATGTAGTGTTGGGTGGCGCGCCTCTTGGTAAAAAAGGCGACAAAAATCGTTTCAAGCTCATGATCCTCGATATTCTAAACAAGAAATATGGGATGGTTGAGCAGGATTTTGTCAGCGCCGAACTTGAAGCTGTTCCGGCTGGTCCGGCAGTGGATGTCGGTCTGGATAGAGCCCTTATTGGGGGTTACGGTCATGATGATAGAATCAGCGCCTTCTCCAGCGTATCAGCGATTCTGGATTCAAAAATGGGAAAAAGAGCCCAAGGCGTTGTATGCCTTGACAAGGAGGAAATCGGCTCTTTTGGCAACACCGGCGCTACTGGAAGGTTCCTTCTTGATTTTATCGGCGAGCTTCTTGCCCTTGAAGGCAAGAACGACGAGAGGGCAATAAGAAGAGCGTTAGCCAATTCGAAAATTCTTTCCGCTGATGTCAATGCCGCTGTTAATCCTGACTGGCAGGAAGTGCATGAGAAGAGAAACGCGGCTCTGGTAGGGCACGGCATAGTTCTGACAAAATTTACCGGCAGCCGTGGCAAGAGTGGCGCTTCAGACGCTAGCGCGGAATTTGTAGGTGAGGTCAGAAAGATATTTAACGACAACAATATTGTCTGGCAGTCCGCTGAACTTGGCAAAGTGGACGAAGGAGGCGGTGGAACCATTGCCCACTATCTGACAAATCATGGCGCTGATGTTCTTGATATTGGAGTGGGGGTATTGTCCATGCACAGTCCCATGGAAATCGCCCATGTTGGGGATTTATATATGGCTTACAAAGCCTATAAGGCATTTCTGCAAAACGGTTGATTTTGAGACCTTTGTGAAACCAAAAGAGATACAACTCAAAGCCGCTCTGCCCGATAAAGGCAAACGGGTGGACATTTTCATCAGTGAGCAGGTTCTCTCATTGACTAGAAGCCGGGTCAAAATGCTCATTGAAAAGGGCAACATCTCTCTTGACGATACAAAACCCAGGCCATCGACCAGGCTCATTCCAGGGAACATAATCAAGGTGACAATTCCGGAGACGGCGCCCGTTGAGATTAAAGGGCAGAAGGTGGAATTCGGTATTATTTATGAGGATAGGGATATAATTGTTGTGAATAAACCCCCCGGCCTTGTTGTCCACCCAGGCCCGGGAAATCCCGACATGACCCTGGTAAACGGCCTGATGGAACATTGCCGGGATCTGTCCGGAATCGGTGGCGAGACAAGACCTGGTATTGTTCACAGATTGGACAAGGGAACCAGTGGTGTTTTAGTAGTGGCGAAAAATGATCTTGCCCATAATTCGTTGGCAAAACAGTTTTCAAAGAGGAGAGTCTCAAAGAAATATCTGGCCATAGTTTTAGGAAGACCCAAAAACAGAGAGGGAAGATGGGACTGGGAGATAGGGAGGCACCGGAAAGATCGGAAAAAGATGTCCAGTTATACAAATTCAGGCAGGCCCGCTGTCACAAATTACAGGTTTCTTGGTTATAAAAAGGGCGTGGGTCTCTTATCCCTTCAGATTGAGACCGGGCGAACCCACCAGATAAGGGTTCATTGTAAAAACGGCGGATGCCCTGTAGCCGCCGATGATCTATATGGGGGAGTAAAGAGAATCAGTGATATTTCCCATGATGATTTGAGACAGCGGGTTAAGGCTCTGGAGCGTCCCGCTTTGCATTCATATAAGCTGAGGGTAGCTCATCCGGTAAACAAACAAGAGATGGAATTTGTCGCGCCCCTTCCTTTAGACATGGAAAGAATAATCAATATCCTTGGAATCAAATATGAATAAAACAGATGATGTTTTACTCTCCCGGATTTTGACGAATGCCAACATACGCCACGGTTTTTTTACAAAAACCAATCAATTTTCTTTGGATGATCTTGAGGGCTTTTCCGACCAAAGAAAAAATTCCGGCCACCCTGTTGATTACTATCTTGACTTTTTCAAAGGGAAAACCCTGGCTTTACCAAGACAAGTTCACAAGAATAATATCTGGCGCCCTGACCAGGATCATCTGCCTTCTTTTGTCAGAGGACCGGAGTCGGATGGAGTAATTAGCGATTCCAGGGAGGTAATCATCGGCGTTCTTACCGCTGATTGTGTTCCCCTTCTTATGGCTGATAAATCGGGCCATTGGATCGGAGCGATTCACGTGGGCTGGAAAGGGCTATATGGAGAGATCATCAGTATAGGAGTAAATGAGTTTTTAGAGATGTCCGGTTCACCGATAAAAGACCTGCTTTGCGCTGTTGGTCCCGCGATTGGAAAATGTTGTTTTGAAGTCTCTGATGATTTAGTCAATATGTTTCAAGAAAAATTTGATTGGGCAGAAGAATTTATCAACCGGGATTTCAAGAAAGCCCATTTGAATATTCAAGGAATGGCCAGGCGGCAACTCGAATTGAGTGGACTAAAAAACCATAACATTGAGGTTCTTGATTATTGCACCATGTGCCACACTGAGTTGTTCTGTTCTTTTAGAAAGGAGGGCGAAAATGCCGGAAGGCAACTCTCAGCCATTATGGCAGCGGGATAAAGAAATTAGGATTTATGTAAAAAAAACTTGACAAGGGCAGTCGCAACTTTTATTTTTTACTCGTATCCGCAATAAGTGATTTTATAGTTTCCTTTCACGTCACTTTATTTTCCGCGAAAAGAGGATTACATTCTCCTCCAAAAGAAGGGCGTGTTTTTTATATAAAGCCAAATGCTTTCCTTGATTGTAATGGGTGTTCACATTTATTAACGGAGATTGGCCGGGAACTTTTTAAGAGCAGCCATTTAAACATAGAAAAACAGGAGAACCTGCCTTTTCAGGAAGAACCCTGAAAAATGAATACCGATACTATTCAATTAACATTCAATTTAACGGAGAAAGAACCAAATGGCCAGCGATGCTTATAACGCAGAAGAGATGAACCTTAAAGCCCTTAAGAAGAAGAAAATATCAGAACTTCTTCGCATTGCCAAAACCCTTGAGGTTGAAGGAGCGACAGGTCTGCGCAAGCAGGACCTGATTTTTGCCCTGCTCGAAGCCCACACAAAACAAAACGGTTTGATTTATGGTGAGGGAGTCCTCGAGATTTTGCCTGATGGCTTTGGTTTTCTAAGGGCGCCTGATTACAATTATCTTCCAGGTCCAGACGATATTTATGTTTCGCCAAGCCAGATTCGCAGGTTTAATCTACGTACCGGTGATACAATAGCCGGCCAGATCAGGCCGCCAAAAGAGAGTGAAAGATATTTTGCCCTTTTAAAAGTGGAAGCTATAAATCATGAAGACCCGGAGATAGCCAGGGATAAGATACTTTTTGATAATCTTACCCCTCTTTATCCTGAGGAAAAATACATACTTGAGGCAGGCGCCGATAATTTTTCCATGAGGATTATGGATTTATTATGCCCTATTGGCAAAGGGCAGCGCGGGTTGATTGTGTCGCCGCCTAAAGCTGGTAAAACCATGCTTTTACAGAGCATCGCCAATTCCATTGCCGCCAACCACAAAGATGTCTCCCTTATTATTCTCCTGATTGATGAGCGGCCTGAGGAAGTTACGGATATGAGCAGGTCTGTGGACGGCGAAGTTATCAGTTCCACATTTGATGAGCCGGCCACGAGGCACGTTCAAGTGGCTGAAATGGTAATTGAAAAGGCTAAACGCCTGGTTGAGCATAAGAAGGATGTTGTAATATTGCTAGATTCAATTACCCGGCTGGCAAGAGCCTATAACACTGTTGTTCCCCACTCAGGAAAGATACTCTCAGGTGGTGTGGACTCAAACGCCCTTCATAAGCCCAAGAGGTTTTTCGGCGCCGCGAGAAATGTGGAAGAGGGGGGTAGTTTGACAATAATCGCTACGGCGCTGGTTGACACAGGCTCAAGAATGGATGAAGTTATCTACGAAGAG
>CAYSHR010000384.1:0-4329 GCA_964430795.1 uncultured bacterium | reverse complement strand
GAACTCTGCCCCTTCTTGTAAAAGCCGGTTTGATCCGTGAGGCGGACAGGCGCAGATGCAAAGAGGAACAGACCTATGAACTTATAGTCGGGCAATCCCACCATGATCATCTTATCTGTGAGGTATGCGAACTAATGGTTGAGTTTACAGATGACGATATCGAAAAACTTCAATTAAAAGTCGCTGAAAAATTCGGGTTCAGGTTAAGAAGACACTACCTTGACCTAAGAGGAGTCTGCCCGGATTGCCAAAAGGAATTGATGGACAAAGCCATGGAAAATTTTTAAAAAGAAACATGTTAAGCAAGTATGATCTTTTTCACGATTCAAGAATATCCACAAGGGCTTTGACAGTAACGCTTGTGCTTCCTGAAAGTATAACTTCGGCACTATCGGACAGTTCCGTTCGTTCCAGATTGAATTCGATTACCGCGCCGCCCCTATGTTTTACCACAAAGGGCAGATGTGAAGCCGGAGCGACTGTCGCGCTTGTTCCAAGGACAAGAACAAGGTCGGCGTTCTGGGCGTGAAAATTTGATGTTCGCAACGGTTCCTGTGGAATCATCTCCCCAAAAAACACTACGTCCGGCTTTAAAATCTCGTTACATGTCGGGCATCGAGGTGGCCATACACCATTTTCCTCTCTGGTCTTTTCGACCTGGTCCGCTGACCATTTTCCATGTCCGGAAAGACAAGACAAAAAACTGCCGTTGCCATGGAATTCGATGACTTTGGCGCTTCCACCCTCCTGGTGAAGATTGTCAATGTTCTGGGTGATAACAGCCTTTACAAATCCCATCTCCTCGAGCCTGGCCAAAGCAATATGTCCCGGATTTGGTTTTGCTCTTGTAATGATGGCGAACATCTCATCGAGCATCTTCCAGACCTTTTCAGGGTCTTTCTTAAATGCCTCAATAGTCGCGTATTCTGCTGGATTATATTTAGTCCACAGCCCGCCCGCGCTTCTAAAATCAGGAATGGCCGAATCAACAGACATGCCGGCGCCGGTCAGGGCGATAGCATATTGGCTTCTACGCACCAGGGTCGCCGCCTTAAAAAAAGCTTCTTTATTTTTGTTGTCCATTAAAACATCTCCCTGGTTCATTGGGAGGCATCTGGGTTGTCATCAGAAGAAGTCTGAGCATTGGATTTTTTCACCTTCTTATCGCCGTTTTTAAGGGTTTGAAGACGCCCTTTGGCTCTTTCCAACATATCTTCTCTCTCGCCAACAACCTTTCCCACATCAAGATAGCGCTTCCACTGGGAAATGGCGTTTTTGTCATCATGTATCTGATCAAATACAGAGGCCAAATTAAAATGGGCGCTGGCATAGTCATAATCCAACGCAATTGCCTTGTTGTAAGCGTCCACAGCCTCTTCATGTTCATTCAACCTGCCACAGGCGATCCCCAGGTAGTTATAGACCTTACTGTTACCTGGATCCTGTTCCGCGGCTTTAACAAAAGCCTCCTTTGCTTCGGGATATCTACCGCTTTTTAGAAGGAGTCTTCCCATTTGAATAAATTCGCCGGAAATATCCTTTGGGTCAAGATTATCAGTATCGGTACGAAACTCAATGCCTTTGCCATCCTTCTGAATCGGCCCGTCCTGAGACAAATCTCTTCGGGCTTCTTTTTCCGGAAGACCCAACTCCTTCCTTGCTTTTTTCGCGCTTAAAACAGGGTGAGCCCAACCCTGGGGCATGGAAGATGATTTTAAAAATATTCTTAAAATAAAAAAACCGGCAGTGACAATTCCAACTCCCAGAACCAGCAACCCCGCCAACAGCGGTATGGATAAAAAACCTGTAAATAAATAGGCGGCTAACAGCAGAACAACAATAGCGATTATAGCGCCGACAAGCCAATATGCGGACGGAGTTTTTTCTGACGGTAAAGCCATCTTTATTTAACCTTTCACGGCCAACAACCTACCATAACCCATGGAGGAAAAAAAAGGTTTTTATCCGCCTGTCTGCAAAAGTCCGATTGTTCCAACTCTCGCGACTTTCAGGATAATGGTTCTGATAATTCCGTTGGCCCTGTATCGTTCTTTATATGCAAAGGCGGAATTCCATTCAGGCCTTTCTCAAGGGGCGCGGCATATTTTTCCGCCGCTTCTTTTATTAGCGGCATATATTTCCCTTTAAGCTTGACGGGCTTGCCAAATTTTCTCTTTGTCGGGTTGGTCCATTTGCCTTTATATTTTAAACCAAAATGAAGGTGGGGACCGGTGCTGCGCCCTGTAGAGCCAACTCGGCCTATCATTTTTCTCTGGTTGACATGCTGCCCTGCTTTTACATGAATCCTTGAAAGATGCATGTAATAGCTTTTAAGACCATCTCCGTGATCTATGGCGACCATCTTGCCCGCGGCGCCGGCCCATCCGGCTTTAACCACTTTTCCGTCAGCCGCCGCCCATACCGGAGTTCCTCTGGACGCGCCGTAATCAATGCCGTTATGCTGCTTTCCCCGATGCAAAATAGGATGCATTCGATATCCGAACCTGCTTGTAACCCTAAGTGTATTAAGGGGTGCTCGAAGCATGAACTTCCTCATTTGCATCCCTTTTTCCGTGTAAAAGCCCTTCATCTTCTCAATGGGGTGATCTACATGGAAACCTCGTTTTTCACCAACATGGCGCCCTTTATATACACCGGCAAAGAGCTTTCCATAACCAATCAGGTCCCCATTTTTGGAATAAATCTTCTCAAGTATCAGAGCATAGGAATCTCCCTTTCTTGTATCTGACGAAAAGTCGATGTCCCAACCGAATATTTCGATAAATTTCGCTGTTACAGAAGGCTTTTCTCCCAATGCTATAATTGAATTCCAGACTGAGGTCTCTATCCGGCCGGAGATAACCTCGGTTTTTTTTATTGTTGGCAGCACAATATGCTTGGCGACAAAAGGACCGTTCCTGGTTCGAGTGGAACTGTACGAGTTTATCTTATCCATCTCATATCGCAAGCCGCGTAATTTTTCCGACCCGTCATAGCGAAGAGTAATCTTCTGTCTGGGGCGTAACCCATTAAAATTGAATTCCACTTCTTTTAAAGCCGCGGCTATGGAATTGGCATCCTGTCTTGAAACACCTTCATCCAAAAGTGCCGCAAAGAGATTTCGATTTCCAAGGTTAAATGTTTTAAAGGTGACAGGGGCTGGTCCTTTCGAGGCGACAACAGGAGGATCCACCCAGTACAAGGCCTGCTCGAAAAAGTAAAAAACAAAACATATCGCGGCAAAGGAAGAAGTAAATAACGCGAAAATGAGAATGTATTTTAAAGGTCCGGTAACTTCGAAAGGGTTATTGGCGGGTTTGCCGAAAGTATTTCTCCTGCTGAACTTCATGGGGAAAAAGCATACACAAAAGAAACCCTGTTTGCAAACAGGAGGACCAAAACAAAACCTGAATTGAAAAGCAGACAGCCAGTGAACAGACTAACTCTCTGGTATAAAGTTCCTAAGTCCGGGCAGAGGAGATAGTCCTTTACGGCGCCATACTGTATCTACAATCGGTATCAGCCTTTGTATGCTCTTCGAGAACAGGGAGGACTAGGTCGAATCAAGGCATAAGGTGAAGCAGAATTGTTCCAAACCATCCCTGACGTGAATATCCCATTGTTATCAAGAGAAAGGGGAACCAGCCGGGTGACCGATTCCCCTGATCTTTATCTGGTAGGCCTGGGGGGACTCGAACCCCCAACAAACGGATTAAGAGTCCGCTGCTCTACCAATTGAGCCACAAGCCCACCGGGGATTTTACGGACAGAATCAATCATGTCAAGAAAAAATGTAAATCAAGAGAAAAAAGTGCTGTTTTGCCGGATCTTCATGATTAAATTGCCTTGTATTTTTAATAAAGCCGAACCATAATATTTTGCGAGATCAGATGGGAAATGGATCCTTTTCTCTTTTTGATTTTCTTAAAGTAAATGAAACCGACACCAAATCCCGGAGAGCTAAATGACCCTTGGCAAGCCTACATTGATAATTATTATGGCCGCCCTTATCTTATCCCTTTTTGCCATTTCAGCACATACTGAGAATAAATCCACGCCAAGAGTGGATGGGCCGGCGATTACAGACCCATCCTCTCCCCTCTCCATAGATCATATAATAGGAGAATTCACTTTCTCCCAGTCCCGCCCCAACACTTTTATTAATGGATATATCAAGTTTGATCCGGATCACACCTTTACACTGGTGGCTCACTTTGATAACAACCGGGATAGGATAACAGACAATTATGAGATAATCCGGGGAGTTTATAAAGTAAGACTTACAGAGAAGGGACCCATGATTTTGATATCCCAGGAGGGGGAAAAAAG
>CAYSHR010000383.1:0-4329 GCA_964430795.1 uncultured bacterium | reverse complement strand
GTCCACCAGGTATGAATTTTCTTGTTCCAGCAAAAAAGCTGATGGTTTTCTCTTTGGATCAGGCCAACTGCAACCACTTCCCAAAATCGTTAACTTCATCCCGCGCCCTTCTTTATGTAAATAATTTTCAAAGCCAAAGGTTATCACAGGGTATTAATAAAGGGTGGGGAAAGATATAAAGGAGGCTGGAAAAGCACAGGGCTCGTTAAAGGGAAAAAAAGATGGAAACGGGGTCAAAAAACGCCGCCATGGAGGCTTGTTGCAAAGGGCAAGTAGTAGAACACGGTTAGGGTTAGAGAGTGTCGATATTGTCCGGAATAAAGGGCGTTTTCGTTGACAGCCCTTATTATTCCTGCTAGCTTCCATTTTTTAAAGGATCATGAGGGAGAGGTGCGTTTTTAATGGAATTTAACGCCGAACTGGTTCAGAGAATCATGCTCACCATACCCGCGCTATTGGTGTCGGCCTCTTTTCACGAATTTGCCCATGGGTTTGTCGCTTACAGAATGGGTGATTCGACCGCGAAAAATGAGGGCCGACTTACGTTAAATCCCATAAAACATATTGATCCCATCGGGACCATTCTTGTTCCTTTTGTTCTGTCATTATCAGGGTTTGGCTTTTTTGGATGGGCAAAACCGGTGCCTGTAAATCCTTATAATCTCCGGGATCCGAAAACCGGAATGGCCTGGGTCGCTCTGGCCGGTCCGCTGACAAATTTCATGCTGGTGTTCTCCACTCTCTTTTTCCTTGTCCTGGTAAAGAAATTTGCTGTTTGGGGAGTGCCGGGAATCATTATCGATCCCTTTTTTAATTTTCTTCTCTACATGGTGATTATCAATGTGGTGCTGGGGGTGTTTAACTTGATTCCCATACCGCCCCTTGATGGCGGTAGAATAGCGGTGGGTTTGCTGCCTAATGATATGGCCGGGAAATGGGCGGCTCTGGAACCCTACGGAATGTTTATAATAATGGGTCTGGTTTTTCTTGATCCTCTGGGGATTTGGAGTGTGAGCATAAGAGGGTTGCTGGGAATGGTAATGGAACTGGTCAAGTTTGTAATCAGTTAAATTTGAGTGCGAATTGAGGGAATAATGGAAAAGAAAAGCGTGCTTTCAGGAATGCGGCCCAGTGGCAAATTACATCTTGGGCACCTCCATGGCGCTATCAGGAACTGGGTCGAACTGATCAAGGATCATGATTGCTACTTTTTTTCCGCAGACTGGCACGCCCTTACCAGCGAATACACCGATACCTCGAATATTCACAGCGATACCATTGAGATGTGCGCTGACTGGATCGCTTCGGGAGTTGATCCTGATAAAGCCACCATTTTTGTCCAGAGCCTTGTCAAGGAGCATGCGGAGCTATTCCTTATTCTATCCATGATAACTCCCTTGCCCTGGACATTAAAATGTCCCACATTCAAGGAGCAGCAGGAGAATATCAGGGAGAAGGACCTCAATACTTATGGATTTCTTGGCTATCCGGTGCTTCAGGCCGCGGATATCCTGCTTTACAGAGCGTCATTTGTTCCTGTTGGTATAGACCAGGTTCCTCATGTGGAACTGACAAGAGATATCGCGAAAAGGGTAAACAACCATTTTGGCGACGTTTTTCCTCTGCCTCAGCCAAAGCTCACTGAAGTTCCCAAGATACCTGGAAATGACGGCAGAAAGATGAGCAAAAGCTATAACAACGACATAAAAATATCTGATCCTCCCGAGGTTGTGGAGAAGATTATGAAGGCTTATATTACCGATCCGGCGAGAATGAGAAGAACCGATCCGGGCAACCCTGATTTGTGCCCTTTTTATATTTTCCATAACCTCTATTCGGATGAGGAAGCAAGGTCAGGGATAAAAGAGGGTTGCGAAACAGCGGGCATCGGATGCATTGAGTGCAAGGCGCCTGTTATTGAGAAGGTCCTTGCTCATCTGGAACCAATTCGAAAGAGGCGTGAAGAGCTTTTGGCTGAAAAAGGCGCCTTGTGGGACATTCTTGTTAAAGGTTCCTTTAAGGCAAGAGAGAAAGCTCATGAAACAATGGAACTTCTAAGGAACAGAATAAACCTGTAATTCTTATGACAAAAGACGACGAAAAAAGCCATTACCGGGATGGGTTCTCCAAAGATATGACAAAAGATCATAAGCATCCGGAAAGACCCGCCACTGAAAATAAAAAAGGCAAAGTATCCGCCTCGAAAGAGACTTCCCCCTCTTCCCAGGGTTTTTTCCCAAGGGTTGATCTTGAGTTCTTTGAAGGTCCTCTTGATCTTCTTTTGTACCTGATCAGAAAGAATGAATACGATATTTTTGATATTCCCATCGCGCAGATCACCAGGCAATATCTTTCCTACCTCGACATCATGAAAGAGCTCGACCTTGAAGTGGCCGGCGATTTTCTGGTGATGGCCGCGACTTTAATGAAGATAAAAAGCAGAACCCTTCTGCCTGGGCAGGATGGAGAATCAGAAGAGGAGGGCGAGGATCCCAGAGCCGCGCTGGTAAGACAGCTTCTTGAATATCAAAAATATAAGGAGGCGGCGGATCAGTTTCATGAATCAACACAACTTGGGCGGGATGTTTTTGCCAGGACCTTTGAAAATCCCGAGCTTGCCAAAGCGGACAACCAGGAGAGCGCTTATCTCGATGTTGATGTTTATCAGCTTATTGAGGCTCTTAGAGAAGTGCTCAAAAGGCTGCCTGAGAAATCAGCCCACATAATCAGGATGGAACCCTATTCAGTCAGGGAAAGAATGGGGCAATTGATCGAGATGATCAAGGGGTGCAAGAGCCTTTCCTTTGATAGTCTTTTTAACGACGCCACTGAGAAAATTGAGGTCATCACCACATTTTTGTCTCTCTTAGAGCTGGTCAGGTTACAGATGATGAAAATTCACCAGCCTGAAAGGAGCGACACCATACGGATAATACCTTTATTTGATGATGAAAAAGCCGAAGAGCTTGGAAATATTTTCATGAATGATGAAAAAAGTTCCAAGGAGGAAAAATGAGTGTTGATAATTTACGGATAAAAGGGATTTGCGAGGCATTGATTTTCGTGTCTGAAGAAGCTCTTCCATTTCGGAAAATCCACGCTGTTCTTGAAGGAGTTTCAGCGCCGGATTTACGAAATATCCTCAAAAAACTGGTGGAGGAATGGCGGGGTAGAGAAGGGGGAATCGAGCTTCTCGAAGTAGGGGAGGGATATCAGTTTCGCACCCGCCCGGAAAACACCGAGTGGATAAAGATGCTTATACAGTTTAAGCCTGCCAGGCTTTCCAAGGCAGCGCTGGAAACTCTTGCTATTATCGCCTACAATCAGCCCACTACCAAGCCCGATTTGGAAAATATCAGGGGTGTTGATTGCTCAAGCTCCCTTTCCCAGCTTCTTGAAAAAGGTTTGATAAAAATACTGGGACGAAAAGAAGGTCCGGGCAAACCTTTTATTTACGGCACCACAAGGAAGTTCCTCGAGGTTATGGGACTAAAAGATCTTTCGGCTCTTCCAACCCTTAGAGAAATCGAGGAATCTGAAATCATTCAACTTGAAGGTCTTGAGGATTTTGAGATAGACAATGAGAAGGAAGAGGAACTTCGCGAGGCTGATAACCAGGCCGATGAAGATGGAAATGAAATCGACCAGTTGGAGAAGAGCGGCGACCAGGATTTGGAAGATGAAAAAATAGGGGAAAATGAACAGAGGAAAGATAGGGAGACTGAATAGGCAACGTCTATCAGGGAGATTCAGGTGGAACTAAGGCTTTCGGTTTATTTGTCAAGAGCCTCAATCGCCTCCAGAAGAGGGGCGGACGCCCTTATCAAAAAGGGCGCGGTGACAATAAATGGCCAGATTGTAAAAGAGCCCGGCACAAGAGTCGAGGTTTCAAAAGACCATGTAAAGGTAAATGGAAAGAGAGTTGGAAAACTCGCGCCCCATGTTTACCTTATGCTTAACAAGCAGGCCGGATATGTCACCACCACCAACGATCCTGAAGGAAGGGCCACGGTTTTTGATCTTCTTACCAGGGTAAAGGGCATGGTGGCGCCTGTTGGCCGGCTGGACTATGATACGGAAGGTATTCTGATTTTTACAAATGACGGCGCCCTGGCCAATAAACTGACGCGACCAAAGTCAAAGGTTGAGAAGGTATATGCCGTTAAAGTTCGAGGCAGGCCATCTTTGGAGACCCTGGTCAAATTGAGAAAAGGGGTCTTTCTTGACCAAAGGAAAACAAAGCCGGCTAAAATAAAAAAAATGAAAAAAACTGAAAATTATACATGGCTGAGAATTACCATATTCGAGGGCAAGTACAGGCAGATACGA
>CAYSHR010000382.1:0-4329 GCA_964430795.1 uncultured bacterium | reverse complement strand
CGCCCTGTTGGAAAACCATCGCCGATGAAAATTCAGCGCTGAAAAAAGACCATTTTAAGGATATCCA
Source organism: uncultured bacterium (assembly GCA_964430795.1). Taxonomy (GTDB): domain Bacteria; phylum Lernaellota; class Lernaellaia; order JACKCT01; family CAYSHR01; genus CAYSHR01. The sequence goes on along the minus strand of CAYSHR010000382.1, from coordinate 4,262 downwards.
CCGTATTTTGCCATTAAAACAGTCTTTTTTTTCCGGCATACCAGTTGCAATTACATAAAACAACGTCATAAAAGAGAAAAGGAAAAGGCAATGTGCGTATGCTGGGTGGATATTTCAGATTCAAAAAAGAACACCGAACAAGGCGCCATCCTTTATGATAAATCATCCACAGAGTTTTTTACCGCTGACACAGGAATTGGCGCCGCCCAAAAAAGAGGAATGCCGTTTTACAAAAAATACTACCTTCATTTGCAATTCATATTGGGTTTGATTTGACGCCCTGCCTAAAAAATCACTTTGGATTATAGGAAACATTAGAGCTATATTTTTCAAGGCTTTTTTTAATCATGGCCATGTGGAGTTTTTCTGACTGCACAAAGCGATCAAAAAACTTTTTATGCTTTATGGGCAGCTTTTGGGAAACCACCTTGTAAAAAGAGAAGGTTTCCCGCTCCACCTCCAACAGCCTCTCTAAAGTTCTGGATATCCGTTCCTTCTCCTCTCCTGATTCCAGTTCTTTTTTGATCTCAGCCACAGACGCATCCGCCTCTGAAAGAAACTGGGATAAGTCTACTTCAAATTGTTCCAACTTCCCCTTTTTAGTCAACCGGCTATAGGCTTTGCGAAGGGCCTCCAAATGCAAATGCTCGTCATGGGACAATTTTTCAAGCATTCTTTTGATTCCTTTGCTCATTGCCTGGTCCATAGCTTGGCGATAGGCGTCCCGGACCCAGGTTTCATATTTGATCGCCCCTTGCAATGCTTCTTTTATATTCATAAGGTAAGCCTTTTCGACAATGGTCTTCTTTTAAAAATTCATACTGCTTTCCCTGACCTTTTTATCAGTCAAGCCCCTTGCGATGTAAAGATTTTACTTCTGCAATTCCCCTTTTAACCCCCCTTTGATCAGTGGCTGAGTTCAAAATTAGCACAATTCTCGTTAGTTTTACAAATATCAACCTAAAGATGGGATTTTGAGCCCACCGGTTTATCCCTTTTTTTAATCCTTGAGGGGTCAAGGGCATACACGGCTTTAGGTTTTTTCTCCCTTGCACCAGACTTGCCCCTTCACCGCAATTGTCTTGCTTTACAATAAACATTGAAGCAATATAGGCATACATAGTGAATTAATTGATTTGTAAGTCTTCTATTGAATCAGAAATGATTCTCCCTCATTCCGGTAGTAAGAGATGGTTGATAAGAGCAATAAATTCGAACATCTGCGCTCAATGCGAATTCTATCTCATTACCAGCAGATCAGGTCTATTGAAAGGGGTGAAATCCCTTGGCCCCGAATGGCTTTGGTCTATCCATACCAGGGGTGCGGCATGGCCTGCTCATACTGTGAATATTTGGAGGAGAACGCCAGGCGCCCTAGACCTATGGATTTTTCCTCCATAAAGTCCAGCTTGAATGTCCTTAAAAAAAACGGCCTGGAGTCCATCGAGTTCTGTGGTGGAGGCGAACCTCTTCTTCATCCCGGACTCCTTGATTTCAGTCAATATCTGAAACAGCGAGACTTTGCCCTGGGCTTGCTTACAAATGGTTTGGACTTTAACCCTGATCAGGCTGTCCATTGGGTCAGTGCTTATAGCTACATCAGGATCAGCCTCGACGCCGCTACACCGGAAACCTTTTGTAAGGTCAAAGGAGCCCCCCCCGATGGATTTAACAAAGTACTCAACAACATCATTGCCTTGATTGATGCCGCCTCTTCCTCTGATGCAGCCTGTGAAGTGAGCATTAAAGTCTGCCTTACCCCTGACAATGTTATGGAGATTGATCAGATCATAGCCCTGGCCAAAAAACTTAAAGCCGATTCCATAGCCTTTAAAACGGCCCGGAATTGGCCTATGGAGCTTTCGGCTGATTCGGCGGAAAAAGCCCAAAAGACAATTGAGGCATGTAAAGTAAAAAGCAATGACAAAAGCCCAAAGATTTTTGGTGGGGCGGCGCCCAGCTCCATCGATGGCCAGTGCACCTTAACTCCCTTGAACATAACCATAGATTCTGATGGAGAAATTTATCTCTGTCACTATTTCTATCATCGAAAGAAAAGCCACGGCATCGGGAATATTGCAAAGCCCATGGAAAAGATATGGGGAAGTCCCCGGCACCGAAAAGCCATCAAAAGCATAATTCCCGCCCAATGCAACCTCTACGATTGTCGATTTCACACCTATAACAAGATCGCGAAAAGGGTCATGGTTAAAGGATCCCTGAAGTTCCTCTAGGGCTTTTTCTACAATTTCCCTTTAATCCGGTCTTTTAAAAAACGAAAATACTGACCAATGTAAGCCCGGTGCTCAGGGTTGCCCTGTATAAGCCCACTTACTCCATCAATAAAAAAACCAAGGTTGTTCGCAAAAAATAAAGGCAGCCATTTGATCTGTTTTAGAGCAAGGGCGCCCCTAAATCTTTTTGGCAATACAGGCATCAGGCGAAACAAAAACATATACTTACTCAATAAAGATACCGTGGCCCTGTCGGCTTTCATGCCGCCGGGATGAAGAATTGAGATAAAATTCCCCTTTTCAATAGCCGCCACATCCTCCGGGGATAACTCTCCAACATCCAAGCCAAGCCCCACCATCTTTGTGGCCGGTAGATAGGTGGCCCAATATGTGGTGATCCGTGACGGCGTATTCTTCGCGTAAAATTTTCGCGCGGCCTCCTGGCTCCCCATCTTCTCTCCGGGCATACCAAAGATGTGGTCGCACTTGACCTTGATGCCGGCCCCTTTGAATGCTTTGATAAGGTGACCTATTTTCTTGTTGCTTTCAACACGGTTGATATGCTTTTTCTTATATTCCTCATCCGCCGACTGAAGCCCCATCTCCACCCAGACGCACCCCGCCGCCGCCAGCCACCGGACTATTTCATCATCCATAAGCTGGGAATGAGCCATGCATTGAAAAGGGGCGCCGATCTCCCTTTTATAACGCCCCAGAAACTCGGCAAGCCATCTCTTGTCCATGGTAAAAGCATCATCTTCAAAGGTTACGCAGCGCAATGGATATCGCTTTTTTGCCTCAGTCAACTCCTCCATCACATGATCAACTCTCCGGCTTCTAACATATGGCGTCTTTGAGGAACGCCCCAGGTCCTTATAAAAACTGTTAAAGCAGAAAGAACAAAAAAAAGGGCAGCCACGAGAGGTCATGGTCAGATAAAGGGCGCCGACGTTGATGTGCTCTTCCCACAGACTCTTGTCAAAAACAGGCAGGGCCGAAAGGTCAGGCGCGCGCCAACCCACAGGACCACGAATCAGGTTCCCTTGATCGTCTTTGAAAATAATGTTGGGAATAACCTTTGCCTTTTTTTTCTCCGAGTAAAGAGCGAGAATAGCCGGGAAGGCCTCCTCCCCCTCACCGATACAGATGGCGTCCACCTGATCCCTCGAAATAACCTCTTCCGGGCAGGAAGAAGGGTGAACGCCTCCGAAGACTACCTTGAGCCCCGGGATACGATCCTTGGCTAGAGCCGCGACTTCCAGCATCCAGTGGTAAGTGCTTGTCAAAACCGAACAGGCCAGAACATCAGCCTCGGACCTGACTATGTCATCAAGGAGCCTCTTCCTATCGTCGAATATCCTGGCCGGAAAGGGCATATTCATGTTGTACCGATCCTGAAACAGAGCACTGGAAAAAGCCAACCTGACCTGATGGCCATGGTTTTTGGCAATGGCGCCAAGCAGACTTATTGAGAGCTGCTCCATTCCCATGCCGACAAAGGTAACATTCATACGCGATTGGCTCCCCTGATACTATCCAACTCCGACCATTATCCATGCAAGGGGAGTTCGGTCAAGATTATTAGTGAACAACTTCTAATCTCGGGCCTGGCGCCCTATCAACCCTCGGGTGGCGTGGGCCAGGTCCTGGCCTGCTCATGAAATTGACCATTGACATGACACTTGAACAAGTTTGGAAATTTCATGAATCCAAAAAAATTGCGGTTCGCTTTGGCCATTACCGCAAGGTATTGATCCTTGCCAAATAAAAATTACCAGATATTGTATAGTTCGCAAAAACATAAAAAACATTGATAAATCAACAATTTGCCCTTGCCCTGTTCATAACCCGGGAGTATAATTCACCAAAGACTGTGATGGTTGGGTTTAGCCATTTAGCGGATTTATTAAAAAGCTTGACAGCGACGAAGAGTCCATTATGTTACTTTTTCTTTGCGTATGTGGCTCTTTGCCTTTTTAAAGTAATTTTACTCGCCAAAAATGAGTATAATGATATTGGTTCTTTTAC
>CAYSHR010000381.1:0-4333 GCA_964430795.1 uncultured bacterium | reverse complement strand
CCTTTTTTCTAATTGTCGTTACCCTTGTTACCCTGACCACCATGGTCCAGACTCCCATATATGAGGCCACGGCCATACTGCAAATTGAACCTGCCCCCCCTGAGGTTGTTCCTTTTAAAGATGTTGTAACTCTGGGCAGTCAGAGCATATGGGCGAACAAAGAGTACTTCCAGACTCAATTCTGGATTCTTCGCAGTGAAGCCCTGGCTATGGAAGTGGTTGAAGTTCTGGACTTAACTAATACCGACCCCTTTTTCGCCTCAAATCCAAATGCCGCCAAGACCCTTTCAAAGATGGTCAGAGTGCGACCCATTAAAAATTCTCAATTGGTGCAACTAAGTCTCCTTCATCCTGATTCGGAGCAGGCCGCCCTTATATGCAATACCCTGGCGGCTAAATACCAGACCCAGAATGTCAACTTTGAGGCGAAGAAGTTTTTAAGGGACAAGATCGCCGAATCCCTGGAGGAGAGAAGGCAGGATGGGGAAACAGGTCTTATGGAAGCTGAAAACGAGCTTTTGGACTTTATGAAGGAAAATAATATTATTTCCTTTGAGGGGCATCAAAATATCATTCAATCCCGCCTTACAGCACTTTCAGAAGCTCTGACCAATGCCAATAGAAAAAGGGTTGAGGCCCAAGCCGCCTATTCAAAGGCGAAAGACCTTCAATATTCAGGAAAAGGGCTTCAGTTGCCTGAAGTCAACGACAACAGCCTTATCATGGAACTCAAAGAGCAGAAGATAATCCTGGAAAAGGAATACGCCAAGCTTTCGTCAAAGTACCTGGAAAAAAATCCAAAGATGATCAAACTGTCCAAGCAGCTTGAACTTCTTGACAATAAAATTAATGAAGAGATCAACAATATTGTGGGGTCATTCAGGGCTGTATATCTTATCGCCATGGCTAAAGAGAAGAAGCTGGAAGGCGCGGTGGATGAGGCCAAGTTGGAAGCCCAGGCATTGAATGAAAAAGCGATCTCCTATGGCGTTCTCAGGAGGAAAGTGGATACTGAATCGGAAATTTATGCCGAATTGATAAGGCGTGTAAAAGAAACCAATGTCATGAAACAGCTCAACACCACCAATATTTCAATTCGAGAACTGGCTGACGTTCCAAAATCACATATAAAACCAAAAAGAAAAACCAATGTATTGCTTTCAATGATTCTTGGGATATTTGGCGGTGTGGCCATCGCTTTTCTCCTTGAGTATATGGACACTCGAATAAAAAATCAGGATGATCTTGAAAAAGCCACAGGGCTGCCCTTTCTTGGAATTATTCCAAGCTTCTCGGCTGATGAACCGGAATATAACAGTGAACTTTTTACTCACGATTTTCCAAAGTCATCCATTACAGAGAGCATCCGGGCCATTAGAACGAACATCACTTTTTCCGCTCATACAAGTGATTTTTCAAAACTCCTGGTCACCTCCGCCGGCCCTCAGGAGGGGAAATCCACAACCGTTATTAATCTTGGGATAATCTTTGCCCAGGTCGGCAAGAAAGTACTTATTATCGATTCTGACTTAAGGAGACCCAGGATCCATAAAGCCTTTAATGTCACCAGAGGCAAGGGGCTTACCAGCTTTATAATGGAAGAAGCAGCGGCCGGTGATGTTGTAATTGATTCGGGCGTGCCAAATCTCTCGATTATCCCCTGTGGCCCTATACCGCCAAATCCGAGTGAATTGCTGGGGTCATCCAGAATGGATGAGGTCATAGCGGAGCTCGAGAGTATGTTCGATATTATTCTCTTTGATTCTCCACCCATTGTGGCGGTTACAGACGCTGTTGTTTTATCGAAAAAAGTCGATGGCGTTGTTTTGATTGTAAAATCAGGAAAAACCACAGCGGAGATGGTCACCAAGGCAACAAGGCAGCTTAGCGATGTCAAGTCCAGCATTCTTGGCACTGTACTGAATGATTTCAACATTAAAGGTGAAGGATATAGATACTATTATTATTATCGTTACTATCGCAGAGAAGACGGTGAGCAGATTCATTCGAAAGTCAAAAAGAAAAAGAGAGTCAAGGAGATGAACAATAATAATGCAAAGGAAACCGAGGCAGAAGTCACCGATGATGCCCCAAACAATAATCCCACCGAATAAACGAGGCGCCCTGTGTATCTTGTAACAGGCGGAGCGGGATTTATAGGTTCAAATATTACCGAATTTCTTGTACGCCAGGGGCAAAAGGTTCGTATACTCGATAATTTCTCTACAGGTTCCAGGTCGAACATTGCCCAATTTGTTCAATCAGTTGAGGTTATCGAGGGAGATCTGCGGGATTTGGATACAGTTAAAAGGGCGGTAAAAGGCGTTGAGTTTGTATTGCACCAGGGCGCTATGCCCTCTGTTCCTGTCAGTGTAAAAGATCCTCTTTTGACCAATGAATGTAATGTAACCGGCACTCTCAATCTTCTTGTCGCGGCGAGGGACAGTGATGTTTCCAGGTTGGTGTTCGCGGGCAGTTGCGCTGTTTACGGGGATGATCCAAGGCTCCCAAAGTTGGAAAATATGACGCCTCAACCAACAACGCCTTACGCTCTTCAGAAACTCACCGGGGAATATTATTGCCGACAGTTTTATAAGCTTTATGGGTTTGAGACAATCTCTTTGAGGTACTTTAATGTCTTTGGAATGGCCCAGGATCCACAGAGCCTCTATTCAGCCGTTATCCCAAAGTTTCTCGATAAGATTTGCCATGATAAAAATCCCACAATTTATGGAGATGGCAATCAGACCAGGGATTTTATTTTTATAAAAGATGTCATCACCGCCAACCTGGCGGCGTGCCATTCTCCAAAAGGCGCGGGGAAGGTCTTTAACATCGCCTCAGGGCAGCGACTTTCCATTAATGAAATCGTCTCTCATATGAGCGAAATATTAGGAAAAAAGATTATCCCCGATTTTGAGGAAAAAAGAGAAGGGGATATCAACCATTCGGTGGCGGATATTACCAAGGCAAAGGATATCCTGAATTTTAAGAGTAAATATTCTTTTTCAGAAGGATTGAAAAAATACATAGCCTGGTTTTTGGAAACCGGAGGACTCGACAGACAGGATTAAATAGACAATGAAAAAATCAATAGCGGCAACAGTTCTTTTGATAGCGGTGCTTCTTTTTTCGCCGGGAGTGAGCAGGGCGACCACTTTTTCTTTTGATCTGGGGTATCATTTTAGCCAGGACTCTCATGGCGGCATTCTATCATTTATTTATGCCCATTCCATTACTACCTGGTTTGAATTTGGTGCTGATATTCAATATTGGACCCAGTTTGGCGAGGTTGAGACCGATTCCTGGGAAAAAACAAACCCCGACGACAATACCGGGACCATTCATAAATATTCCGATTACAATCAGAGGAACGCCGGTTTCTTTGGTCCGGTTTTTCGGTTCCCTCTGACTACCAGGTCTGACCAATTTTGGCTCATAGTTCCCACATTTGGAATAGGCGGTGAAGCCTATGCGAACCGGGAGTGGACCGAGGAATTGATTGATCGCCCTGCTGCTTCTGATACCGAAAACGTTTATAATGATGTGGATAAATCAGGATTTGGCTGGTACATCCGCCCTGGTTTGACCTTTGCCCTTAGCTGGTGGAGATTGAGTTATGAGCATTTTGTTTCCCAGGAAGGGGCTATCCAATTTAGTGTAACCACAGGGCTCGATATCTATAGATTGTTCACGAAAGTGGGTAGAAAAGGTAGTGTTCCGGTAAAAGAATCCAAACCAAAAAGCCCATATTGATTCCTGATTCACTTTTTATTTCCTGATTTTGTCAGGGATATGCTTTAGCTCTGTGGATTTTTCTCCTGTCGGTTCAAAGGCATTTAATGGATGAAAAAATAAGGAAATTAATTGGACTTCTTATCGAGGTTCTTTTTTCATTTATTCTGATTTATTCTCCAATAGCTTTTGGCTCAGTCGCTTTTGTCTACAGACCGCCAATATGGATGGTGAGTTCTTTGCTGCTGGTCTTGGTAATCATTTATCAATGGCGATTTCCCTATATTGAACCTATTTTACAGGAACAGCCGGTATATAAAAAACCTCTTGTGGTTTATTGGCTTTTTGGCGGTTATTTAGCTCTTATGCTGATCCATCTTATACCCCTTCCTGAAGTTTTATTAAGGATGGCAAGTGAGTTTAACCATGAAAGGGGTGCTGTTTTTGGCCCTTTACATCCTCATCCCGAAGCAGGATTAAGGCGCCTTATTTGCTGGTTTTCCACCTTTGCCCTTTTCTATTCGGCCACCGCTTTTCCCTTTAGCAGAGTTCGGGTCAGAAGAATTATTTTTGTAATACTGGGGGTAGCCGGCTTCGA
>CAYSHR010000380.1:0-4337 GCA_964430795.1 uncultured bacterium | reverse complement strand
GGTTCGAATCCTGTTGTGGACAAAAAACACCTGCCCGCCACGATGAAGTTCTCTTGAAATGGCCTCGCCGATGGTGTCAGAGTCCCAGGTTGAGACGAATGTTCTGACTGCCAGTCTGTCCTCCGGAGGCGTATTGATTATTGAAAGGTCTCGAACCCCCGAAAGAGCCATGTTCAAGGTTCTGGGGATAGGAGTGGCGGTCATGGCCAGAACGTCCACCTGCTCCTTCATTTTTTTCAGTTTCTCCTTCTGAACTACTCCAAAATGCTGCTCTTCATCCACTACCATAAGACCCATGTCGGCAAACTTAATTTTGGCGCCCAGGAGTTTGTGGGTTCCCACCACCACATCCACCTTCTTTCGGTCAAGCTCCTTTTTTATTCGCGTGGCGTCCCTTTGGGATGTAAATCTTGAGAGAGCCTCAACCGTTACGCCAAAAGGCGCCAATCTTTTTTTGAAAGTTATGTGGTGTTGAAAAGCCAGAGTTGTGGTAGGCACAAGGACAGCGACCTGCTTTCCTGAAAGTACCGCCAGAAAAGCCGCTCTGAGGGCTATCTCGGTTTTTCCAAATCCCACATCGCCGCAAACCAGTCTATCCATTGGGCGGGGTTTGGTCATATCCTCAATCACATCAGCGATGGTTGATATCTGATCCGGCGTCTCGTCGTATTCAAAGGTTGATTCAAACTCTGTGAAGGTCTGGTCCGGCGGGTCCATGGCAAATCCCCGCCTTGCCGCTCTTTTCGCGAATAGGTCCAGAAGCTCTTTGGCTATTCTACGGGCGGCCAATCCGGCTCTTTTCTTTACCTTCTCCCAAGCAGTGCCGCCAAGATGATCAACTGTGGGCGATCCACCGGAGCCGACAAAGCGATGAACCTGTGACAGGCGGTGAACCGGAAGATATAGCTTGTCGCCTTTGGCGTATTCCAAAAGAAGATATTCGCCGGGCAAATCCCCCACTTCAATCTGGACAAGACCCCGATATATGCCTACTCCGTGAACCAGGTGGACAATATAATCGTCCTGGGAAAGATCGGAAAAACTTGCCAGCACTTCCCCTTTAAACCGCTTGACAGACTCGGTTCTTCGCTTTTTGCCGAAAATCTCCTCTTCGCAAATCACAATCAACTTCTGGTCCGGCAAGGTAAATCCGGCGCCAAGTTCGCCAAGAAGAATGGGGGTTTTTTTTGACCCCGGAGGCGCCGCCAGGGAATCCTCAAAGGTCTCTCCCTGAAAAAAACGGGCTTCAAATTCATATAAGTCAAGCATTTGGGCCATTCGATCCGCTCCTGACGGACTTGAGCAAACAAGGACAGCTCGCCCGCCATTGGCAAGTACAGGGCGAATTACATCCACCAGAGGCTTTAACGGTTCGGGGCTATCCACCTTTTTGATTATTCGATCCCTGAGTCCATCCTGGGCGGCCATTCCAAGCCTTATGATTCTGCTTCGCTCCTTTGAGGCAAAGGAATCCAAGCCCAGTCGAACATGCTGCCTTTTATTAACAGCCCGCTCAAAATCTTTGGCCGGTAAATATAGCTCTTCCACATCGCACGCGAGCTTGCCGGCTTCTCCAGCCCTTTCCCGCCTGCTCCATATTTTTCCCTCAAAATCATCTCCGGCAGCCTCAATATCTCCAGGCTCGACAAGAAATACTTTAGATTCCAGGGGCAGATAATCAAACACCGTGGAGAGATTCTCGTAAAACAAGGGCAGAAAAAATTCCACTCCCGGGAAAAAGATGGAATTCTCTATCTGCTCCACCATTCGGTCCCGGGTCTGTTTAGGAGAGTCCAGTCTGTCAGATAGAGCTTTAATGTTATTGGCAAAGTTTTCTTGAGTCCGATGGTTGAACATAAGTTGCCGGGCCGGGCAGATTTTTACCCTTTGTAAATGCTTTCTGCTTATCTGGGTGGAAGGATCAAAAAAGCGGATGGTTTTTACCTCAATATCGTCAAGGACAATGCGAAAGGGCTTTTCATAAAGGGGACAGAAAACATCAATAATCTCACCCCGGACCGAAAAATCCCCCACGTCCTCAGTTAGAGGCGCCTGGCTGTAACCTGCGGCTGCAAGCTCCTTTACAAACTCGTCCCTCTCAAAAAGATCATCCACATGGGTTTCCAAAATTTTGGAAGCGAATTCATCCCTTGGAATGACCTTCTCCATCAAGGCTTCAACCGGAGCGATGACAATGGCGTCGGACCCTATACTCGCCAAGCCGGACAAAGCAGCCATTCTTCTTCCCAGAATCGCGCCATGAGGGCTTATGGACTCAAAGGGAGAGACATCAAGGCTGGGGTAATGCATGATCCGGCGGGTTTGCTCCGCCTCTTGCCCGCCAAAGAAAAAAGTAAGGTCCCTAAGCAAAGATTTGGCCCCGGGAAGGTCCTTAACAATCACCAGGCTTGGCAACTCCGTTTCCTTCAGAGCCAAATAGAGGGAAAAAGAGACTGAGCCCCCTTTCAGTCCGGCAATAACAATATCCGTCTTATCCGTTGCCACCGCGTCAATAAAAGGGGTCATGGATGATATGAAGCTATTGTCCAAGTCGATTCCCTTTGAAGAATGACAGGTTTTCGCGTCCTGTTACAACAGGTTTCAAACCAAAATTAAGGTGCCGTCGGGTTATTGCTGCCGGTGGCACACCGGTCTCTTGGAACAGCAAGCATTTTATCAAGGGCGTCCTTGGCTTTTATCCTGATATCCTCAGGAACAGTGATGGTGAATTCCGCCGGATTTTCAAGAGCCCTTATTACGTGGTCCAGAGTTATCTTTTTCATGTTCGGGCAATAAAGGCGTTTGCTTGCCAGGATAAATTCCTTGTCGGGGTTCTGCTTTTTCAACTGATACAATAGACCCTTTTCCGTTACAACAACAAACTGCCCGGCTGAAGATTTTTTCGCGAAGTCCAGCATGCCCGACGTGGACCTGATGGCATGGGCAAGATCAAGAACTTCCGCCGTGCATTCAGGATGGGCCATTATAAGAGCGTCGGGGTTGGCTTTTTTGCACGCGACGACATCCTGATAAGGGACGTGTTCATGAGTAGGGCAGAAACCATCCCACCATAAAACCTCCTTGTCAGTATGAAGAGAGGTCCAATGAGCCAGATTGCGATCAGGAGTAAAGAAAACCTTGTCACTCTTTAAGCTGTTTATAACGGCGATGGCGTTGGCGCTGGTGCAGCAAATGTCGCTTTCGGCTTTTACATCAGCGGCGCTGTTGACATAGGTGACTACTGTATATCCGGGCAGCTCTTCTTTCTTCTTTTTTAGTTTGCCGGCGGTTATCATGTCAGCCATAGGGCAGCCCGCGTCAAGAGCAGGCAACAAAACCTGTTTGTCCGGCGAAAGAATCGCCGCGCTTTCAGCCATAAAGTGAACGCCGCAAAAAACAATGATATCCGCCTCTGTTTTTGCCGCTTCCATGGAAAGGGCGAGACTATCGCCCCCAAGATCGGCAATTTCCTGAACTTCGTCTCTCTGGTAATTATGAGCCAGCATTATGGCGTTTTTCTCTTTTAAAAGAGCCTTTGCTTTTTCTTGCAACCCTTTAACATCATCCATAATCTCTCTCTTTTCCTTTTCATATTAGGAGAAAGTATATTAAGGGCGCCAATACTAACAGCGTGAGCAATCTCTTTCAAGGGCAATGGAGGCAATTGTAAAACTCATCTTTTTCTTCTTTATCTCCACCGATTCCTCCCTTGCTCCTTGACAAATCATGAATTAGGAGCAACATTTGCACGGAAATAAAAACGTTGAAAGGTATAGGCGGATGGCTGAAAATAAAGAAATCAACGAGCAGGAAGAAGAGTTTACCCATCACCCCATCTTTGGATTATGGGTGGAGGAAGATGATTCGGACAAGCAGGCTTTTGTGATCAAGTGTGAATGCGGGCAGACAAAATACAATGTTGACAAGGAGATGTTTGCCGAGCCCCAGAGCAGGATATTTCCAGGAATGACCATTGATGAGTTCCAGAAAATGCAGAAAAACTATCAGAAATTCAAGGGAATGAAGAAGCAGATTCAGCGGGTCGCCCTGGCTCAGCACGCCGAGTCTCACCCCCATTGCCCGGCAATTGAAAAGATGAAAAAAGATGCCGGAGTGTCAAATGTTCGCGAGTTGCCAAGCCCCTTTAGGGATGCCAGGTAAAGGGCCGGTCGGAAGTAACCGTTCACTGACAAGAGGGCGGTTTGAGACCGGGGGACATGACCCAATCGCACTAAGATAAGCCCTCATTACATTCGTAAATTATCATTCGCGGGCAAGCTTTTTGGCGCCCCTTCGGTAAACTCAGGACAGGCGGCGGCTTGTCTGTCACCCACGCC
>CAYSHR010000379.1:0-4337 GCA_964430795.1 uncultured bacterium | reverse complement strand
GTGGAAAAAACCATGGCTTTTGAATTATCCCAGGCGCCGTATAAGGTGCTTCTTTTAGGCGAAGTCCTTGATGAGCTGACCTGGGGCGGAGACAGCAAGGACCTTGTATACGCCTACATGAACTCCATCCCCGCTTCTTTCCTTTATGATCGAGACGGGACTTTCAGCCACACAAATCTTGTAATGGAAATCAACTCAAATCAATATCAGTGGCAAAATCACCTGGGGCACGCCAATGTCGGCGCCCTTATGTCCTTTTTGCCGCCTGACATCTCCTTGTTAACCAACAATGTATATTATCTTGGGTATTCTCAAGGGTGCTTTGCCGGCTCGGTGGACGGCAGGAACTCTTCAGGGGAGTTTACCGGAAATGATTCCATGGCCGAACACTTCACTGTTAAAACCGGGAACGGCGCTTTTGCTTTTATAGCCAACACAAGGTACGGATTTTATCTTAAAGGACGAAATGACGGCCCAAGCAATGTCTATGATTGGGAGTTTGCGAGGGCCATGTTCACAGACAAAATATACAACCTGGGCGCGGCTCTGGATAAAGCAAAAGAAGAGTGCGTCGGTATGATGGCTGACTCAAACATGATGCGCTGGGCTCGATACACTCTTATGCTAATGGGCGATCCTCATGTACCCATGCAATTTGAATGTGATGAGGACCAGGATGGTTTTGACTCAATCCGGTGCGGCGGCGAGGATTGTGATGATGGGGAGGAATCTATTTATCCCGGCCAGGTCGAGTCCTGCGACGGCATTGACAATGATTGCGTCGGTGGCCCGGCTCCTGATGAAACCGATGTTGACAAAGACGGGCAGATGCCCTGCCAGGGTGATTGTGACGACGGCAAAAATACAGTTTACACCGGTGCGAATGAAATCTGTGACGACGGCCTTGACAATGACTGCAACGACCTTACCGATAACGATGACCCGGCCTGTTTTACCGATGATGACGATTTAATTGACGACGACGATAATATCGGGTTGGGCGATGACGATGACTCAAATGGAGATGTGGAAAACTCCTTTATCCGGAACCAAGACGAAAACAATTGCTGTGGTTAAAAACAGAATAGTGATTAGAAAAATCCTTTGCTTTTTCCTGATCTGGCTGGCGGTTGTCATTTTTTTCTCGTGGATTCCAACAAAGCGGGAAAAAGGAATTGAGATTATCGGGGAAAAAAGCACCCTCTATTACCAGGTCCAAATTTTTGAAAAAGAGAATGGAAACGGACTAATAAGATGCATGAGGTTTGAAGGCAGATCAAAAGCCAGCCAGTCCTGCATAGACCTAAATGAGCCTCTTGACCATGTAGCCGAATATACGGAGATGGCTTTTGCCGGACTTCTCTTTTTACCGCGGCCCGAATCCATGCTCGTAATCGGTCATGGTGGGGGCATCATTCCAACTTCGTTCAGCAAGCTTTTTCCCAACGCTAAAGTGGATATTGTTGAGATCGATCCTGATGTTCCGCCTCTCTCCTCAAAATATTTCGGCTTTTCCGAAAAGGAAAACATGAATGTTCATATAATGGACGGCCGAAGGTTTATAAGAAAATCGAAAACCAAATACGACATTGTGGTCCTGGACGCCTACAGGGGAGAGCAGGTTCCCTTTCATCTGAAAACGGAAGAGTTTTACAGGGAGATCAAAGAATACGCCTTAAGCAAAAAGGGCGTTCTGGTAAGCAATGTTATAGCAAACACCCGGCTGGTCCAGAGGGACATCAAAACCTGTAAAGAGGTTTTTAAAGGCGTATTTCCATTTCTTGGAAAAAGATCGGGAAACCTTATAATCGTCGCCACTGACAAAAAAGAGAGAATAACCCTGGCGGACCTTGTAAGCCAAGGGCGGCACCTTAAAGAAAAAACCGCCCAAATCTACATAGACTTTGTCAGGCTGGCGAATCTCTTTTCCCCGGAAACCGGCAAAGAGATGAAGGGTAGAGCGCTGACAGACGACTTCGCTCCTGTAAATCACTTGCTTAGAAGGTAAAATGAAAGAATCCTTTTTCAGAAATATCATAAGAACCCAGGTCTTTATCGCGGGATTTGTGATAATGGCTCTTGAGATATTGGGCAGCCGGCTTCTCGCGCCAACTTTCGGCTCTTCAATATTTGTCTGGGGAAGCCTTATCGGAGTGTTTTTAATCTCCATGGCCGGAGGCTATTTTCTTGGAGGCAGGCTCTCGCTGAATAATCCTTCAGGAACAAAACTGAGCACGATTGTCATTGCCGCCTCAATATATATTTTCCTTATCCCCTTTTTTTCTAAGGATGTTTGTCATGGCGTCGACGCCCTTTTTATTGATGAGCGCTGGGGGTCTCTGTTTGCCACTATAGTGATCTTTTCAATCCCTTTAGCCCTTTTGGGCTCTGTTTCCCCATATGGAATAAGGCTCATAACAATCTCTGTTGAGTCCGCGGGAAACGCCGCCGGCCGTCTTTACGCCATTTCCACATTGGGCAGCTTTCTTGGAACAATAATTACGGCTTTCTTTCTCATTCCCGCTTTCCCCGTCTCAAAAATCGTATTTGCCACAGGATTAATTACAGGGCTCTTTTTCGCGGTGACAATGGCTCTTTATATTTTTGCTGAAGATAAACAGGGCAATAGAGAAAGGCGCCCCGCTAAAAATGAACACCGAAGCTCATAGTGGTCACGTGTTTTTGCCAGGTGTATCTTTCAAGGCTCTGGTTTCTGACAAACTTGTACTTGAGTTGTATTGAAAAGAACTCGACAGGTATAACCTTGAGTCCCAGTTCACCTGTCATTTTCCTGTCAATTCTGGACTCGGGATGATTCATATAGTCAAGGTAAATATATTGGGCGCCTCCTGTTCCATAAAGCCGCCCAACAATGGGCACAATGGCGCCGGCGTAAAATTTTACTCCTCGATAATCATAGAAGTCTGATTCGGCTTCGTTGTGTTGATACCCCACCTCAAAGGCGCTTTTTCCCTTGTTCATATAAAAATTGAACCTCTGAGTTATGGAAGGACCAAAAAACGAGCCATCCCTTTCCTGGAAATCGGGAAATCGTTTCAGCTTGACTACAGACGAAAGCTTTGTGGCTGTACTTCTTGTTTCAATCAGATCCAGATAAGGAAGAACAAGGTGCTGGTTCTGATAATGCCGGCCTCCAAGGGTGGCGTAACTCAGTTCATAATCAAGACCAAGATAGAGGGCGGGGATTCCTTTGATGATGGTGCCCTGCCCTTCCAATCGACCACCATGTCTAAGAAGATCAAAATCTCCAAGAACCTCGTTGTCCGGATCAAAATGGATGCTCTGGAAGTAGCCGTATCCCGCGCCCAATATTCCAAAATTCGCTTTTAACGGAAAAACCATGGCGTCAAAGGCCGAGTATCCATAAAAGCCGGCCTGGTCGGTTACCTCAAGATCATCGGGTTCATAAAGAACGTTTGTATCATAACCCAGGCCAAGTTCAAGCTGGATATCCCACCATTTAGCCAGGTTCTTTTCCCGGATAGCCAGGGCCAAAAGCCTTGACGCGCTTTCGGTTACTTTGGCGCCGGGTTTTAGCTCAAGACATTTCTCAAGATTCCTCTGGGCTTTTCTGTATCGCTTTAAAGCAAAATAGGATGCGCCAAGATAGTACCTGGTGTTTGATTCCACTTCAGGCACGGTCTCAAGGGCTTCCTCCAGAAAGACAACCGCCCTGGAATGCTCTTTTGTTCTGAAAAGGGAAGCGCCAAGATAATAGGGCAAAGTGGGTTCGTCTATTTTGTCATTATACGCAATGCCGAACTGAACCGCCGCTTCTCGATATCTTCCCTGGGAATAAAGAACAAAGCCCAGGTCATAGTGGAGTTCCAAAGGATAGCCTTCTATTGTAAAGCAGGCTTTAAGAATGTTTTCAGCCTGGGCGTATCTTCCCAGGCGGCTGGCGCATATGCCCTGCAAATATCTGGCGATAACATTTTCAGGCTGGATGGCAACAACTTTTCCAAACCATGAAAAGGCTCTTGTATCATCGCCGATATTCATGGCGTAAATAGCCTTTGTCATATAAAGACTCCCGGTCTCGCTTTCATGCCCATAAGCGGGTGGGGAGAAAAGGATGAAAAAGAAAAATAATAGAAACAAGAGCCGGTTTTTCATCATGGTTTACCCGCCACAGGCGCCATGGAATCATATTTCGATTCTTTAACTCTTTTGGACACCGCTTTTTTAAGCTTTGGCAGCAAAACGAAATTGGCCTTTTCCGTTAAAAAAGAAGGTAGGTTTCCAGCCGGATTTGCTTGAACATAATAATGGACCAGGGTCTTTCTATTGTTCTCTACAGGCTCAAGCACCCAGTG
>CAYSHR010000378.1:0-4339 GCA_964430795.1 uncultured bacterium | reverse complement strand
AGTCGAGATTCAAAGCCTCGGCAAGCAAGGTTTAAGTCTGGTTTGTCGGCACTGAGCCCTTCTCAATATTCATAATGTGGGTGGGGGAAACACCAGCTAAAGCACCTAATTTAGCTAAAGAATACCCCATTTCCTTTCTTTTGTTTTTCAGTAACGCTCCTAGTTTCATTTCTCCTCCATAAAAGGCTGATTTGTTTTTTTTATTATTGCTAGTATACCCCTTTTATAAACAAATATCAACAAAAAGTTTATTTTTTCCTTGCATTCATAAACAGTTTATGTATAATGCTGTTTAAGGCTAGGCAGGGCGAGAACCAGCGAAAAAATATTGCCCGGGCATTTAAAAAATATCTATTTAAAAACTATATTCGCAAAGAAAAAAATAGACGCGCTTCGCTCAATTGGTGAAAATATGTGTTGATTTTTTCCAAGCATCCAATTGCTCTGCCTTTATGAATTATTACATGTAATTTTGATATCACCAATGGTGCATTTTGGCGCCGGCTCAACTTTCAAAAGGTTATTTTACCTGAGGAAGCAGGGGGAGTGTTGCAAAAAATACACTTAAAAACAATGGCTTAATGTGTACAAAAAAAATCATTGTAAAAAAATGAGTTAAAAAACGGAGAAAAAAATGAGTAGAAAAATTTTAAAATACAGGCAGGTAAGGCAAAAATTACAGTGGTACTTTGAACAGATAAATATTTTGGAGCTTCAATCGATGAACCTGGGAATGGAGGTTTCAGGGAGTTCAATTGAGAAAAGGCAGTGGATCAAAGTGGAGAGAAGATTGGAAGTGATCAAAATAAAAACCGTTCTTGAAACATTGGCGCAAAAGGGCGGAATGCCCTATCAGGGTAGGGCGCTCCGCCTCACTCCCCGCATGTCTCGTCATATAGAAATGGAGTTTACTAATAAAAATGAGGCGCTGGCGGTCCTTTATGGCGTGACTAAGGATAAGAAGAGGAAAAAGCGCAATCGGGATGTCTATTGTCAGACCCTGAATATCGCCCTTGCCAGGATTGAAGCCGCCCTCTATTTAACCGGGGTGCTGCAAAAAAAGAATTAGAAAAAGTAATCATAAAATGGAAATCGGGGACTTGTTGAAAGGGCATGTCCCCGGTTTTTTTATCGAGCTGGAAAAGGGTTGTTCGGAATAAAATAAAAAGATTTTTTTTTATGTTTCCATTTTTCACTTGCCCCCCCCTCAAGTTTGATACCATGTTTTAGTAACAGTAAAAAATATCTATGGAAAAATTATATTCTTTTTAAAACAAAAGCCTTTTGGCGCCCCTTTGATATAATAATCTTTACGAAAAGGAGATGGTTTTGAAGCGTTATTTAATTATTTGCGGATTGTTATTGATCTTTTTTTCTTCTGCAGATTAATCAGCATACAATATTGGTTATTTTCATAAAATGGCCGGAAATGAGCGTTTATCCTACTTTACATGAAGTAATTGACAATGAAACCAACTTACGGAATGCTACTGTTACCTTGATTGAAAGTGAAGCATCGACTCCAGTTGAGCTTTTCTATGGAGGGTTTGAGTACAATTTGGAAAGCAACAATGGTTTTTTAGTATATCGAGTAAAGTATAATTACCGCTACGCTTTGGAGAATTCAGGTCTATATTTCCAGGAAGCAGAGGCTGTAAAATGAAATTTTTTCAAAAGGCAGCGTTAATTGTTGCGATTATATACGCTACTTTTGGCCTTTTGCCGTTAGCCTTTGCCAATTCCGGCGTAGACACTAGGGCAGAACGGCTTGAAGCCGTTATTCAAGTCAATCAAAGCGTATGCGTGTTAATTTACATTATGCCTGCGTCTACACCTAAGGATGAGCTTTATATCACTCTTGAAAGGGCATCCTCCGAAGGCGTCGAAGTGATTTTAGATGATCATAATTTCGATAGCTCTGAAGCAATAAAAGGTGAAACCTTTTTTGCGGTGGCGGATATTTGTACGCCTGTGGGCAGCTTATCTTACAAAATGTATATTCGCTCCGAAAACTAAACAAACAAATCGTTATTGGGATCTGAAAACATTGACATGCCCTACATTGGCGAACCATGCAATGACACAGAAGATATATGCGACAAAGCTATCGAGATTTGGGAATCTCAAAATCAATCAGACAAGGACAAAGAAGAGGAAGAGGGTTGCGGGTGCGATATGACCGGCGGGTCGGCGCCTTCGGGCCTGTTTTTTGCCATGGTTCTTGTGGGTCTTCTGGCTTTTATGAAAAAAGTAAGGCGTCGGAGCTAAAGCGACCGCAGTCCATGACCGACATCAGAAGTAGAGGCACGGCATGCCGTACCCCTACCGGCGGGCGCTGGGCACGGCATGCCGTGCCCCTACAGAAAAATTATAAAGAAGCTCTTAATCTTAGCGCCATTCGGTCATCTCCCCCGATCTCAAACCTTGTCACTGGCAACTGAAGGATTATCAGAAAAATTATTATTTTTTTCTTGACACAACCTAGTTAACCGTGTATAAGTATATATACTGCGGTTTGGTGGATATAACCAAGCCGCTTTTTTGTGGAAAAAAGAGCCTCATAGAAAATGTCAGGATTCATTAAATTTATTTTCATTGGTTGTTATCCGCAATAGCCGGGATAAACCGTGTCGCGGCTTTTTACCTTTCCTTACCGTTTTCTTAAACCAAAAGATATCGGTCCTCCAAAATTCCCCGGCTTACGCCGGCGAGAATTGGCAGCGGGGTTTTGCTTGATTTATGAGTGAGACCTGGCGAGCGCCGCCCTGAAAACCCCCTTTGGGGCGGCGCTTTTTTTTATAAGGAAAGAGAAGGAGTAGGGATGGTCAGGAAAAAAGGGGACAAGAAATTACTTTCGGTATTAAAGAGCGGCGCCACTTTGGAAGCTGCTTGTAAAGCGGCGAACGTGGACCTGGCTTCCATATTAAAAAGGATGGAAGAGGAGCCTGATTGGACCTGCAAGGTGGCTTCCTCTCTTGCTGAAGCCGAGATGGAATATTTGGATACTTTACGGCAGGCGGCCAAAAACGGCGACTGGAGAGCGGCGGCCTGGTGGCTTGAGAGAAGAGGGCATGGTTTTTCAAAGGAGGCTCTTGGCAAAGAGAGAGAGAAAAAAGGCTCCAGAAGAGTAGAGATCAGAATCAGAAAAGCTTCTGGAAAATCCAAATCAAAAAAAAAGGGCGGATGTGAAAAAAGATGAAAAGAATGTGGAGGAAATCGATGTCTTGCTTCATCAGGCTCAATACGATTTTTATTGGGACGACTCTTTTGCCTCACTGTTTATAGGAGGGGTAGGATCGGGAAAAACTTATGTAGGCGCGCGCAAGGCTCTCTATAAGGCTATTTACCATCCAAAGACCCTGGGGCTTATCGCCGCAAATACCCATACCCAGTTAAACCAGTCAACTTTGGTTGAGTTATGGGATGGCCTGGCTCAGATGGGTTTTTATGAGGGTGACGATTACGTGGTGAATAAACGCCCTCCTGATAGATGGAAAATCAAAAGCAGGTTTTCACGGCACAATGGAGTTGTCACTTTAAAAACCGGCGCCCAGATTGTTACTCGCTCTCTTTATAACTGGCGCCCCATATTGGGTTTGACTTTAGGCTGGGCCTGGATAGACGAGGCGCGAGATGCTGACAGGCGAGCTTTTTTGGCGGTTCTTTCACGCCTCAGATGCAAGAAAACAAAAATGCGTCAGTTGTTTATCACCACAACGCCTAATGGGTTTAACTGGCTCTATGATTTTTTTGAGGCTGAACCCGCCAAAGAGAAAAAGCTTGGAAAGTTAAGAAAATATTTCATCGCTAAAACCATCGACAACGCCTCTAATCTTCCGGAGGAATATCTCAAAGTTCTTCTGAGTTCCTATGACAAGGATATGGCCAGGCAGGAGCTTGAAGGTCAGTGGATAGATATTTTTTCAGGAAGGGCTTACTACGCATTCGACAGGGCGGTTCATATTTCAGAAACGGCTGTTTTTGACAAAACTCTTCCAATATATCTCTGCTGTGATTTTAACGTATCGCCCATGACCTGGATTATCGCCCAGGCAAAAAAAGGCGGCGCCGTCAATAACGGCGTCTCTTTTCAAGGGGAAGTTCTTGTTGTAATAGACCAGGTTGTTCTAAATACATCTTCTACTCAGGAAGCGCTGGAAGAGTTTCTTTCTCGGGGATATGACCCAAAAAGCACGGTGGTTTTTGGAGACGCCGCGGGACATCACAGCACCACGATTTCAGACTACGTAATCTTGCAAAACGGCGCGTTGAAAGAAATCCGCGTGACAAAAGCGAATCCCCCTGTTCTTGATCCTGTGGCGGCTGTAAACGGCAAGAT
>CAYSHR010000377.1:0-4339 GCA_964430795.1 uncultured bacterium | reverse complement strand
CCGCCACTCCATGGCTCATAATGCTTTTTACCTGCCAGCCGGTCATCCCCACAAAAACCGAATGGATATCGACTCCTGATTCCTGTTCCGCGTCGGCAACGGCAGCTTCAATGGAGGCGCAGGTGGATTCGATGTTGTTCACCACCCCTTTGCGAAGTCCCCTGCTGGGATGACTCCCCATGCCAATAATCTTCAAACCATTTTCGTCCACTTCGCTGACAATGGCGCACACTTTGGTTGTTCCAATATCCAACCCGACTACGAGTCTTGATCGGCTCATCCGGCGTCCACCTTTCTGAGCCCTTTGATAATGGCTCTCTCGGGATTTCCAAGGTCAATCATAGTTACATCCGAAACTTGCCTGCCAAGCTCGTCATAGATCAGTTTGAACCTCGCCATTTTTTTAGCGAAATTACCTTTTCCCAATTTCACAACCATCCCTTCAGGCTCAAGAACCATCCCGTACCCTTCTTTGGGATCGAATCTCACCTCGCTTATGTAATCGGATGAAATCCCACCATGACCGACAGCCATAGGGATCAGAGAAACCACTTTTTGCAAACATTTTGTTTTTTCAATATACCCATGGCTTCCTTTTCTAAAATCCTGTTTGGAAAAGCCTGACACCACCGGATAATCCAGATCATCCTTTTTGCCGACTTTGGCGAACAATATCCCCTTTTCATTAACGTAGTATTTGTCGCCAAGGTTAATCAGGGCAAAGGGCTGATGTTCTGTAATCTTGATCACCAATGTATCGGGCAACTGCCTGGTGATTCGAACCTCTTTTACCCAGTGATGGGTCATTATCTGTTTTTGAAGATTTGCGATATCGATGGTAAAAAGATTTGTGCCTCTTCGAATGTCGAGAAAATCAAACAGGCTTTTCCTTTCCACATTTTTACACACCTTTATGTTGTCCTCTATCCAAACCAAGCCCAATCTTGGAGTCGTCAGCAACCAATACCTGGCCAGAAAGATAATCGAAATAAGGGCAACAGGCGCCCACATCTTTGAGAGTCCTTTTAAAAACAGAAGCCCGCCTGCCCAAAACCGCTTTTTAAGCCGACCCGGTTTTCTGTTTGATTTTCTTTTTACTTTCCGGTCTCTGGTCATTTAGCTTCCTGTTTTTACTCTTGCCCCTGATAGAACACGCTCCACCAAATCCTCAAAGGGAATTCCCACTGACTCGGCCACCATGGGCACAAGGCTGGTCTGGGTTAAACCCGGCAGAGTATTGACTTCGAGAAAATAAAAAGTCCCCTGGTCATCCCTGATAAAGTCAGCCCTTGTCGCGCCTTCACAAAAAAGCATGGCGTTGGCTTTTTCAGCCTCAGAGTGAATCTTTCCGGTTTCTGAATCTGAAATGGGCGCGGGACTTTGATATTTTGTCATACCCTTTGTGTACTTCGCTTTATAGTTGTAGAACTCTTGCGAGGGAGTGACTTCCACTGTGCCCAGGGCTTTTCCCTCAAGAAGAACAACCGTGATTTCTCTTCCTGTGATCCGCTTTTGGGCCATAACACGGGCGTCATATTTGAAAGCCTCTATAAGAGCCGGCTCAAGGCCATCCTTGTCATCCACAAGGCTTATGCCGACGCTGGAACCTTCAGTAACCGGTTTTATTACCAGGGGATATTCCGGAATATGGAGAATGTCACTGACTGGTTCCTTCTGTAAATCGCGATGAAGAAGTGTCCACTTTGGAACATCCAGCCCCGCTGTCAGGGCCATGGTGTTTGATATCTGTTTATCCATGGCAATGGCTGACGAAGCAACGCCGCTCCCTGTATAGGGAATTCCCATAACCTCCAAAAGCCCCTGGACAGCGCCGTCTTCTCCAAACTTTCCATGAAGCGCGTTGTATACAACCTCGATTTTCTTTTTAGAAAGAATCTGAGCCAGGTTCTTTTGCGCGTCTATTTCCACAACATCATAATTTTTGCTTCTAAGGGCGGCCATCACCGCTTTTCCGGTGGCTAAGGAGACATCTCTTTCTGACGACATGCCTCCAAGCAAAACCCCCACTCTCTTGTTTTTATGAATCATCGCCCTTCTCCTACGATCTTTATCTCGGTCTCAAGAAGAATTCCCTCTTTCTCAAACACTTTCTTTCTCACCATTTCGATAAGAGCCAAAATGTCCGCGGCGGTGGCGCCGCCTCTGTTCACAATGAAATTTGCGTGCCTGGAAGATATCCGGGCGTTTCCGATTTTTAAGCCTTTTAAGCCGGCCTTATCAATAATCCGCCCTGCTGAACCCTTATCAGGATTGATAAAAACGCATCCGGCGCTGGGAAGGTCATAGGGCTGCCTGCTTTGCCGCCAACTGATTATCTTTTCCCTTTTCTCTTTAAGTTTTTCCCCGGACCCGACCTTTAGCTTTAGAACAGCTTCTGTAATGACGCACCGCCCTTTCAATTCCAGCCCGCGATACTTGTACTCGATCCTCTCCCTTGGCAAAAAGAGAAGTTCTCCATCCTTATCCACATAGGATATCCGGTGGACCACATCGCAAATAGCGCCGTCCTTTGTACCGGCGTTGCCATATACCGCGCCGCCAAAACTGCCCGGTATCCCTGATGCGAATTCCAGGCCGGAGATGTTATTTTTTTCGCAATAGTCCAGAATCTTTGACAGAGACTGGGAGACGCCGCTTTTCAAAAATACATTTTCGCCCTGAACCTGGTGGCTGATTTTGGTAAAGGATTTTCCCATGTAAACAGTCACCCCTCTTATTCCACCATCAAGGACAAGGGTGTTCGATCCGCCACCCAATATGGTAACAGGAACGCCATGCCCCGCGATGATCCTGAACATCAGGCAGAGGTCGTCAACATCCCTGGGAGTAAAAAGCCAGTCCGCCGAGCCGCCAATTTTATAGGTCGTAAGGTGAGCCACCGGCGCCTTTTCCAAAAGCTTCTCGCCAAAAGCTTCTTTCAATTTTTCCACAAGGGGTCCTAAGGGCACTTTTACTTCCTCACATTTTCGAAGTTTTTAATCTTTTCAATCAACCTGGCGCCCACCTTGTAAATATCTCCCGCGCCAAGGGTCAGAACCATGTCGCCGGGCTCAATTATCTTCATGGCGTCATTCACAATATCCTCGAGCTTTGGGGTGTATGTGACGTTCTTATGCCCGAAAGCCCTGATTCCGTCGTAAAGCTTTTTCGCTGTTACACCTTCCAGAGGCGGTTCTGATGCCGGGTAAATCTCGGTTATGACAAGAGCGTCCGCCTCGTTAAAAGCGGTAAGAAATTCGTCGAACAGATCCCTGGTTCTGGTATATCTATGGGGCTGAAAAATGGCTACGATACGCCTGTCAAAGCTGTTCTTAGCCGCGTTCAATACCGCGCGCAACTCAACGGGGTGGTGGCCGTAATCGTCAACCACCATGATGTCGTTTTCAATTCCTATAAGCTCAAACCGGCGATGAATGCCGGAAAATCCATCTATGGCTTTTCGCGTATCCTCAAAGGGGATATCCAGTTCCGCGGCCACAGCCACGGCTGCAAGGGCGTTTAAAACATTGTGCCGGCCCGGCATTCCAAGGCGTATGGTTCCAAGCTTTTTTTCTTTGCCCTGATATACTGTAAAGGTCGTCTCAAATTCGTTCTGAATAATATCCTGGGCGCGAAAATCGGCCTGAAAGGAGAATCCATAGGTCACGTAAGGCTTTTTGACTCCCGGTATAAGTCCTTGAACAACAGGATGATCAAGACAGAGAACAGCCAATCCATAGAAGGGCACCTTGTTCACAAATGTCAGGAAATCCTCTTTAATATGCTCCAGGCCGGAGTAATAATCCAGGTGCTCAGGATCGATGTTTGTAATGACCGCGATGGTGGGAGTCAACATGAGAAAGCTGCCGTCGGACTCATCGGCCTCGGCCACCAGGTATTC
The DNA here is from genome assembly GCA_964430795.1 of uncultured bacterium. Classification (GTDB taxonomy): domain Bacteria; phylum Lernaellota; class Lernaellaia; order JACKCT01; family CAYSHR01; genus CAYSHR01. The sequence goes on along the minus strand of CAYSHR010000377.1, from coordinate 438 downwards.
TCCTTTGCCAAGGCGGGCGTTGCTGCCAAGAAAATCCAGCCGCCCTCCAATTACCGCTGTCGGATCCATTCCCACCGCGTCCAGGATTGTGGCGACAAAACTTGTGGTTGTGGTTTTGCCGTGAGTTCCGGCCACAGCAATGGAGAACTTCAGTCGCATCAATTCGGCAAGCATTTCAGCCCTTGGGATAACCGGAACGAATTTCTCTTTGGCCGCTGTCACCTCAGGGTTGTCCTCTTTTATGGCGGATGAATAAACAACCACGTCAGCTCCGGCGATGGCGTCGGCGTTGTGCCCTTTGGATATAACCGCGCCAAGCCCCTCAAGGCGATCTGTTATATCCGATTTGGCAAGGTCGGATCCGGTGACTTTATATCCAAGATTTATAAGGACTTCGGCGATTCCGCTCATGCCGATGCCCCCTATTCCCACAAAATG
>CAYSHR010000376.1:0-4341 GCA_964430795.1 uncultured bacterium | reverse complement strand
TTTCTACCGAAAGGTGTGGCAAATCGATCAAAACAACGATTTCTGCTAACACGTTCACTCTCGTTTAATTTAAGTAATTTCAGCAGTTCTTTAGAGAGATTACCATCTTTTGCGCCCATAGTTTCTCCTTCTGACTAACAAGTCGCTTCTATAAGTAAAATTCATTAAAAAACTAAGTCCCATCTTCAATAAACTGAAGTTGAAACGCGTATTTCACACTATATCGGGCAAACTTTTTGACAAAAAAAAAGTGCCTTAGTCCCTCTGAAAGATACCAAGGCTTCTACCCCTTTATGCAAGGATATCAAATCATGACGCTCCATGTCAAGACTTTTTGAAATAATTTTGTAAAAAAAGGACCATTGGATATTAAAAGAAGGATACCTTTACCTGGAAAACCTTCTCCACCTTGGGTATGACAGGATCAAGGGCAATGACAATCACTCTGTCTTTGGGCAAAATTATGTCGTTGCCTCTGGGTATGATGGCCTGGCCGTTTCTCAAAATGCCCGCTACTATGGAGCCCAAAGGAAACTTGATCTTGTAGAGAGGTTTACCAACAGCGTCGGCGGTCCTAAGAGCTTCGAATTCAATGGCTTCAGCCCCGGTGGCGCCTACGCTCGACGTGGATTGGACTTTGCCCTTTCTCAGATACTGAAGTATTTTATCAGCGGCGGCCATTCGTCTGTTCACAGAGTTATCAACTCCCACAGCCTCTACTATGGATTGATAAGTCGGTCGGTCCAGTAGTGTGATGGTTTTACTCGCTCCCATTCTTTTTGCGAGGAGGGTGGCAAGGATATTCTCTTCGTCATCCCGCCCTGTAGCGATAAAGGCGCTGTAGTCGGAAATGTTCTCCTCCATCAACATATCAGCGGTGACAGATGGAACGTGAAGTACCAGCGCGTCATCCAGTTTTTCAGCCATGACGTCACATCTTTTTCTATCCGAGCTTAGAATCTTCACTTTTATTTTATTTTCCATCAATTTCCGGGCCACAAAGACCGTGGTTATGCCACTGCCGAAAATCATGGCTCTTTTCACCGGCGAGCTGTCAATTCCCATACTTTCCAATACATCGCGGACACCCTCTTTGGTGGATACAAGCCACAGGACATCCCCCTTCTCCAAAACGGTTTCTCCAGTTGGAATCAGGGTTTTGTTTTGCCTTTGAATCATGGAAACCAGAGCTTTGTTGTCAGGAGAAAATTCCGGCAAATCCCGCAGTTTGTGCCCGATAAGCCCGTTGCTGTCAGGAAGTTTAACGGAAAACATTCTAAATTTATCGTCTCCCAGAGGTATTACGGCCCCGGCCGAGGGTATCTGGCAGAGGTTGTCTATTTTATTCGCCGCTTCCATCTCCGGATTGATATGGCAGTCAATGCCAATATGCTCAGAGGACAAAATATTGGTGTCGTTTATATATTCGGTGTTTCGTATTCTCGCTATTTTTATCGGCACCCTGCTGTGGCTCTGGGCAATGAGGCAGGCCACCATATTCACCTCGTCTGAAGTAGTCACCGCCACCACCATCTGGGCGTCCTGAATCCCCGCCTCCATAAGAACCTTTGGAGAAGAGCCTTCACCATGGATTACCTGAATGTCAAACTCACGTCTGGCCAGTAAAACTCTTTGCGCGTCTTTGTCAATCAGAACAACGTCCCTGGATTCCCGGGTAAGCCTTTCAGCCAGATAAAATCCGATCTCACCACCGCCAATTATAATTATTCTCATGGTCGTCTTTTTCCCTGGGAAAAGTCGCTGTTGCCGGGAGTGTTCTGTGATTAGGCGCCATTTTTAAACCAGACCCAGTTCGTCCTTGGTTTTTTTCTCAAAAGAGGTAAAGACAGGGTTGAGTTTTTTGATGTTTTCACGGGGGGAGATAACCGTCACTTCCATTTTTTTAAAGAGCTTTTGGTTATCCCGATAGCGAATGGCCAGGGCTTCACAAAATCTGTGGGCCGCCATGGAAATATCAAGATCAGACCCGGCCAGACCGGGCAACTCCAATGAAAAATTGCCAATATGCAGTTTAAAAAGAGCGTCCAGAATTTTTCTTACCGAGACAGAGTAGGTTTCGAAATTGAATTGGTCTTTTGATCCCAGTCCCAAAATTATTACGCGCCCGGTGTTTAACTTTTTATTCCTGACTGGAAACATAATTATTTCGCCGAAGTGCCCTTCCATGCCTTTTTCCATGATTAATCTTGACAGGCTGCCGCACAATCTCCAATCAGCGAGTCCGGTCATTCCCTTTAAAGGGCGCTCATCGGAAAAGAAAGCCAGGACCGCGCAATCAGTCTTGATCTGATCGATTGGAGTGGATTTCGCACGACATTTCATAAAGAAGCTTTCCTATTTTTTTTCGTCTCTGGCGATTCGATCCAGGATGCCGTTTACAAAGGCCCCCGAATCATCGCTGCCAAATTTCTTTCCTATTTCCACCGCTTCATTTATTGTAACGTTTTTTGGGATCTCAGGTTTATAAAGAAGCTCGAAAATAGCCATTCTAAGGATATTGCGATCAACGCCGGTCATCCTGTCTATAGTCCAGTTCTCACTGTATTTGGCCAGAATGTCATCTATCTTATCCCGCTTGGAATGAACACCATTTACAAGCTCATCTGAAAATGACCGGACCTCGGAAGGAACCGACAAGTCATTCCAGAACATCTCCGTTGTTTTCTCAATCTTCTGAGGATTGAAATCGAGAGCGAAGAGTAACTGGAGAGTAAACTCCCTGGCTTTATGTCTATTTCCCATAAAAAAAGATTGCCTTCTATTTCACTTGGTCGTAAACACTTATCATTTCAAGGACCGCGGCGGCGGCTTCGGAGCCTTTATTTCCCGCTTTGCTTCCGGCCCGTTCGATGGCCTGCTCAACGGAATCGGTAGTCAAGACGCCAAAACCTACAGGCGTCTTTCCATCCATGGCAACCAGGGCCACACCCTTGCTTACCTCTGAAGCCACATAATCGAAGTGAGGCGTCGAGCCTCTTATAACCGCGCCAAGGCATATTATTCCGTCAAATTTTTCAGAATCCACCATTTTGCGCAGAGTTCCGGGAATCTCAAAGGCCCCTGGAACCCACACTGTTGTGATTTGTTCCGGGTTTCCACCATGGCGTGTAATTGTATCAACAGCGCCGTCAAGGAGGCGGGTCGAGATGAAACTGTTAAACCTGGATACGATCATTCCGATTTTGTATCCTTTACCTGATATCTGCCCTTCGATGACCTTCATGAGGGGTCTCCTTTTTTGGGGTCGTCCACATTGTTTAGAATGTGGCCCATTTTATCACGCTTAACCTTTAAATAATCAACATCAAATTCATTTGGCACAATTTCCACAGGAACCCGGTCAACAACCTCCAGGCCATAACCTTTGAGGCCGACGATCTTTTTCGGGTTGTTTGTCATCAGTTTTATTTTTCTGACGCCTAAAGCCACAAGAATCTGGGCGCCAACTCCATAGTCTCTAAGATCCGCCTTGAAACCGAGCTTTGTATTTGCCTCTACAGTATCCAGCCCCTCTTCCTGTTGTAGATGATAAGCCTTGATCTTATTGCCAAGACCGATGCCTCTACCTTCCTGCTGCATATAGAGGATAACCCCTTTTCCGGCTTTTTCCACCTTTTTCATTGCGATCTGAAGCTGATCTCCGCAATCGCAGCGCATAGAGCCAAAAACATCCCCGGTAAGGCACATGGAGTGAACCCTTACAAGGACAGGCTCATCATCCTCAGATGAAATTTTGCCTTTAACAAGGGCGACGTGCTCAAAAGCATCCACCTGGCTTTTCCAGACAGATGAAGTAAATTCACCTCCGTATTTGGTTGGAAGTTTAGCCTGAGCGACTTTTTCCACCAGCATCTCTTTTTTCATGCGGTATGTAATGAGGTCCTTGATAGTGCATATTTTCAGATCATGTTTTTTAGCGAATATTTCCAGGTCGGGCATCCTGGCCATGGCGCCGTCTTCCTTCATGATCTCGCAGATAACCCCAGCGGGCTTTAATCCGGCCAGTCTGGCCATGTCTACAGAGCCTTCGGTCTGCCCTGCTCGGACAAGGACGCCGCCCTTTTTTGCCCTAAGAGGAAAAACATGTCCCGGGCTTACAAGGTCATGGGGTTTGGCGCCGTCTTTGACCGAGGTAAGAATAGTGTGGGCTCTGTCCTGGGCTGATATGCCGGTTGTGACCCCTTCTCTTGCCTCGATGGAGACTGTAAAAGCTGTACCGAAGGTGGCTTGGTTGTCCGAGGTCATCATCTGAAGACCGAGTTGGTCCACAAGAGGGGGCGCTAAAGAGAGACAGACAAGACCCCGGCCATGGGTAACCAT
>CAYSHR010000375.1:0-4361 GCA_964430795.1 uncultured bacterium | reverse complement strand
CAATATTCCATTGGCATACCTGGAATACGTCACCACGGAAAGCTTTTCCTCCTTCTGGACCAAACAGATGATGGAAACTCTGCTATATGGCATTGGCGGCGCCTTTGGCATGCTGTTTCTCTTTGCCGCTTCAGAAGGAGCGGGGCGTCACTACATGCCGGACAGAATTCATTGTTCCGGAGTGTTCCGCGGCGGTTTCTTAAGCTCCCGGGACTCAAAACGCCAGATGATCCTGGGATACGCCATGGCTTTGGCCATGCTCGGATACGTCACCTTGTTCTATGTATTTGGTCAGCGATATGGAAACGTATGGGCGCCGGTGGAAGTCCCGATTTCCAATACTTTCTCGACATATTTCCCATCCATGCAAGCCATTTACGTCGGCGTTGCCGCGGCTATGGGCGAGGAGCTCCTGTTTCGATTATTGCCCATCGCCCTTCTGTTGCGATTTACAAAGCGCCCATGGCTCGCCATCCTTCTTCCGGCGGTTATCTGGGGTTTTGCCCATACCGGCTACCCCCAGGAGCCAATATGGATACGGGGAGCTGAGCTTACTTTCGCGGGAATTATTTTCGGCTGGGTCTTTTACCGATTTGGTCTTTTGACCACATTGACATCTCACTTTGTATTTAATTGTTTTGTTGGAGTGGTGCTTCAATTTCAGTCAGGGGATTTGGGGCTTGTATTAAATGCCATAGCAGCCCTATCGGTCCCGATAATTTTCATGGCTTTTCTGCCGGTGTTTCGTATTGCCGGAAAGCGTTTCAAGTTTTTGTCCGTCGCTAAAGTTGACACAAAAGTTAAAAAAGACGCTCCTGTGGCGGCGCCTGTTCTCCAACCTGAAGCAAAAGCTGAAAAGGTTGTCGCGCGCCCTATATCCGGCCGGCTGTTTTGGGGGCTCCTTCTTGTTTCCGCGGGGCTGTTTATTGCCGGCTTGTTTATTCCTGTTAAAGATTTCTATGGCAAACCGCCGGCTGTAAAACTTACTCAGCAGGAAGCTTATGAAAAATGCCTTCACTATTTAGCCGAAGCCGGCATCGATCCCGAAGGCTACAGACATTTTACGTACTACAGAGACTACACGGACACTCTGCCAAAATATGCTTTTGATCAACTTGGAATAGAAAAAACTTACGAGGATTTCTCGGATCGTTTTGAATATCAACCAAGGTGGTACACCCGATGGTTCAAAGAGAAAACCATCAGGAAATATAGAGTCGGCATTTATGACGATGGGCAGTTGAGAATTCTGGATATTAACCTGGCAGATGATGAGACCGGATTGACTTCAGAAAGCCGTTCTCATTTAGAAGAGGGCGAAGCTCGGACCATCGCTGAAAATTTTCTTCAATCTCGTGGGATAAATTTGCATGAACAACTGGAACATGATGCCGGGGATAAAATAGAAGCAACGAAAAAAATATCACATGATATGGACTTTGGCGGCTTGTGGAAAGAGATTGAAGTCAAAAAGGTTTCCAAACCCAACCGGGTGGACTGGGAGTTTACTTATCGCGATGAGTCTTTTTCGCTGGTGGAGTTGGAGAGCCGGCGCTCTCTTGCTGTTAGCGGCGACCGTGTTGTGACTTCCAATGCGTCTCGGTATGATGTTCCTGAAAAATGGAAGCGAAAACGCGAGTTGGCCAAAGAACACCTGCGCAACACTATCAGCAAAAAAGGGAAGATAGCTCTTAATATTGGTTTTATTCTATTTCTTCTTGTTCAATTTTCGATTCTGTTGGCAAAAGGGCATGTACGAAAACTGGACCTGCTTTGGGCTTTTGGTGGCTTTTTCATTTTCGGATTTTTGACAACAATTATTGAGAGAATTAATAAAATCCCCAATTTTTTCTTTGCCTATTATTTTGAAACCGAGCAAACATTTAAAAGTTACGCCATGGGCAAGCTGGTGGAAATTCCACTTTTTATAATCGGCGGGTTTATTCTTTACGTTACTCTTCTGATGCTTTTACAGGTTTTTCTTCGGGTCTGGGCGTCAAAAACAGGTGGGCTGGCACCTCTTTTAAAAACCATTCATCCAAGGCGCTGGTGGAAAACATACAATATTCAAGGGGTTATTATTGGAATAGGGTTGTTCCTTTTCGCCCTTGGTTATCAATCCATATCCCAGGCAATCCAGGGTTATTTCTTTCCGGGAAATTATTTTCCCGCAGACGCTACCTCGTTCAAATATTTTAATCAATACTCCGAATTTCTATATTTAGCTGGATTGTCCAGCAGAGTCTTTGTTGTTCTTCTTAATACCTCTTTTTTGATTCTTTCAGCCAGGCGATTTCTGAAAAAAGATAGGTTCATCATTCCGGTTATATTTCTTTTAGCTCTGTTTTGGGGAGAAGCAGAAAGTCTGTCAACAAGCCACATGCTGTTGATCTGGACCCTTCAAGGAGTAAAGTTGATTGCCATCTATCTGATTATCACCCGGATTCTAAAGTGGAACATAATGGCCTATATAATCTATTTATGGCTTGATACCTATTTCAGCGATGGAATGGGTCGATTTCTTTCCAGCCATTCGGAATTTTTCTGGATCGATATACAACGTATCGTCTGGTTGGTTCTTCCGGTGGTTCTAGTGTTGGGAACCGCTCTGTGGCAAAAAATTAACAGGAGAGACAAGGAACCAGCCGATCAATAAAAAAGGCAGTTCCGAAACAGAGCTATTTAATGGGTTTTTATCCAAGGGAATGGAAGGTCTTTAGGAGCCCAAGGCAAAGCCCCCGCGACTTCTACGTCAATTGTTGCTTTGTTGAGGATGTATCGGGAAAACAGGTTGTGGCAAAGCCGGCCAGAGGGATTTGAAAATACTCCTGCCAAAAATAAGATCGGGGTAACTGACCGATTACCTTTTCTCCGTCCATATTCCTTGTCACAAAAATCTCCGATGCTATAATGCGTTGAGTTTGCCAATTGCCTTCTTGCTGATAAAGCTGGTCTTTATCAGGCGCCAATAATTCAACAAGGATCTTTAATGAAGCGTAAATTTCGCTTACTTGCTTTGCTTATACTAATAATTTTCATGTCATTTGCCTTTTTCTCCTGTGGCGACCACGACGATGATGACAGTAGTAAGTCTCCGGATGATGACGATAATGATGATAACGACGACGATGACGACACTCCCTGGACTCCACCTACCGAGGTGAAAATCGAAAAGTTCTTCTCTCCGGATCAATATAGTTTCAAGGTGGTTTTCACCCAGGATATCGGCGTGGAGATCGCCCTTGATGAGGATACCTATTTCCTGGATTACATCAATAAAGACGGGTATAAAACCAACGTCTTTATCGATGGTCTTGAGTATGATTCAGAGGAAAAGACGGTTACCATCAACATTTTTGGGAAGGGGAGGCTTGGGCTTACCTATATGGTCCTTATCCGGCCAAAGGATTTTAACAGAGTGGACTCGAGCTGCATCTGTGCCGACACGGCGAAATTCTGGGTAATAAATTTTGCCGGTGGCTCTGAAGACCAGATGCAAATTACCGCAAACCGCATTGGCGTTGACGAAAATATAGTAGCCTATGTCGAAGAAGGGCAGTCAATAACCAACACGGAAAAAACCCTCGATGAATGGGAAAACAAAATTTATCCCACCATGGTCAATGTTTTCAGAGAGCCTTCTGATATTGACAATAACGGGAAAGTAACTGTTCTGGCTTATTATACCGGAGGGTCTATTGGCGGCTACTATGACCCCATGAATCTTTACAGCGACTCCTCCCTCTATGAACATTACGGCATTCATTCAAATGAGATGGAACTTCTCCATATCAATTCCCAGGATCATAGCCTGGCGTGGGATCACACTCTGCCCCATGAGTTCCAGCATCTTCTCTACCACGTTGAGCATGAAGAATCCATGATGTCCGGAGAGAATTGGACTTATCACAACGAGGGGCTTTCGGAAAACGCGGTGATTCTTCTTTATGGCGAAAACCAGAGAAGCATTGATTACTATCTTCACGACTATAGTGGTTACATCGCCAAAGGCGATCCCCTGGTGAAATGGGGCTCCAACTATTCCGACTACGCCCTGGCTTACCTCTTTGTAGGCTATCTGGCGGGCATGGGCGGAGGAACCGCGTTTCTAACGGATATTTTCAACATTGAAAGTGGAAACCCTGATGCTGTTACAGGGTTGATTCAATTTCTTTTAGGCGCCGGCCACGATTTTGATTCGGTTCAACTTGACTGGATGATCGCCAACTGGCTCCAGGAACCCTCGGGCAAATATGGATATAACGGTTATCTTTCTTTCGCGGAAAAATCCTCTCCAACAGTCTCTACCGGAACCGAATCCCTCGACCTGAGCCCTACGGGAGGCGGTTATTTCGTACTTA
>CAYSHR010000374.1:0-4365 GCA_964430795.1 uncultured bacterium | reverse complement strand
GATATTCCAATATATTCTCTATTTCAAAAGGCTTTTGAAGAACCTTGGCGTTAAACTTTGAGAGTCTGGCGATTATCCCTTCCAGGTCTGTGCCAAGTTGCCCTGTAATTACTACCGCCACAGCTTCCGGTTGAATTTCTCTAATAGCCTCCAGAGTTTCAACGCCATCTATTCCTGGCATTACCGCGTCAATGAACAGCACATCAAAATCATTATTTCTGGCCATCTCAATTGCCATAAAGCCGGTACTCGATGTTATTACTTTGTGCCCTTCCCTGGTAAGCACCTGATACATAAGCTCAAGGGTTGTTCTATCATCATCCACAACAAGGATGCTTTTTTCACCCACCTCATCCATAATTTGGGTATCACCATCATCAATTTGTTCAGCTTCATCAGAGTCGGTCTCTTGATCATCAAAGTTAATTTTCTGATATGGCAGAATAATGGTGAAGGTGCTTCCCTCATTTTCCCTGCTTTCGACTTTAATTTCTCCACCCAGGTCTTTTATTAAACTATAGGATAGTGATAACCCCAGACCTGTTCCCTCTTCGCTCCCGGAGCCAATGCTTCCCTTGGTTGTAAAAAATGGTTCAAATATCCTGTCAATACTATCCTTTGGAACGCCTACACCGTTGTCAGACACCCTGATATGAACCTCGGGTCCAATTACCTTTGTAGATACCTTCAGTTTTCCACCATTGGGCATGGCATGTTTAGCGTTGATGACAATATTGAGAAGCACCTGTTGAACCTGCCCAACATCTGTTTTAATCATTAATTCAGGATCAAAAGAGTATGAAACGGTAATGTTTCTTTTTTGAAAATCCCTCTCCACCAGAGTCAGAACCTGGCGAATCATTGTTTCAATGGAAATCACTTCCTTTTCATGATTGGTTCTTCTTGAAAATGTAAGGAGATCCGTAATTACCCTTTTTGCTCTTTTTGAAGAGGAAAAAACAACATCAATAGCCTTTTTGAAATCATTTGGGTCGTTTGTGGATGACGCGAGTTGGGCATAACCCATCATTCCACCTATGAGGTTGTTGAATTCATGAGCTATGCCTCCTGCCAGAGTCCCTATACCCGCCATTTTTTCAGACTGGATAAGTCTGTTTTTTAGAAGCATGATTTCGGTAAGATCCTGAAAAATAATTATAGTGCCTTTTGCAAAACCTTTTCGGTTCTTAAGAACTGATTTCGAATACCCTATGGTGACTTTCTCTCCATTTATCCCATCAAGAGTCAATACGTTCCTACCGACAAGAGTCTTATAATTCCATGTGTTTCCATCGCCTGCTATGTCAAGGCGCCTACCAAGAATATCTCCATGAAAACAACCGATGATATCCGATTCTTTTTTTGTTAAAATCGTTTCGGCCGCTTTATTTAGAAGTACTATTTTTCCCTTTAAATCTATGACCAGAATTCCTGAGGGGATATTCTGAACAATATTATCATTGATCTCTTTTAGCGTATCAAGGTCTTGTTCAAGGCGCAGCGCGGAAGTTAGATCGTCAATCTGGATTATCACCTTTTCGTTGTTATAAGGGTCCTTAATGGAATTGATTTTCATATTCCAGAAACTCTTATTTCCCTGGGGGTCAAGATATATAACTTTCCGAAGATCAATACTTTCGACATAATCATTGAAAACTTTTTCCAGAGCATCATTCACATTGTCACTTTCATATAAAGTGGGAGAGATGACTTCCCTGACATCTTTCCCGATTATCTCTTTGGTATCCATCGGGATACATTCAGGCAAGTGGTTGACTCCTGTTATAAGGAATCGGGAATTCACCGTAATGATGGAAGATGATATCCATTTAAAGATATGATTCAGGGATTTTGACTCCTTAGCCGAATCATTATCCAATCTATTCTCAACCGGCTCAAAATTTGTTTCCGACTGGCGATCCTGATCCATCTGATCCTCTTCTTATCTTAATTAAATTTCTAAAAAATCGTTATTTCCACCAGGCTTTTATGGTCTGGCGTATTGATCAAAGGCGCCTCTTCCAGCCTCATCAACCGGGACCGGGAATTCCTTACTTTTGATAATATGTTTCTTTGTCAACTCAATACCCTTTTCAAGAGAAACTCTCGGGCGCCAGTTAAAAACGGTTTTAGCCGTTTTGTTATCGCAGACAAGTTTTTGAATTTCACTCTGAGGATGGATATGGGGCAGATGGCGAATCCTCGATTTATCATTGCAGATCATGCCGGCAAGGTCATTAACCGTCACATCGGATCCGCTGCCCGCATTATAGACTTTTCCATCCAGACGGCCGGAAAACGCGGCTCTTAAAATAAACTCCGCGCAATCCTCAACATACAAAAGGTCCCTTGTCTGGCTGCCATCCCCATAAATACTGAGATTCCCGCCTTCCAGCTCTCTCTCAATGAAAATGGCCACTACGCCCCCCTCACCATTTGTTTTCTGGTAAGGGCCATAGGTATTAAAAGGGCGTAAAATAATGGCCGGCATTCCATATGCCAGGTGATAACTTTCCACCATCTTTTCCGCGGAGAGCTTGGCTCCGGCATAAGGAGAGGCGCACCTTGTCCCATGATTTTCCGAGATGGCGCCTGTTGCCGAAGCAACATCGTAGACCATGCAAGTACTCATGAATAATATGGGGATTTTTTTTCCCCGTATATTTTCAAGAATGTTCATGGTTCCAAGGACATCCGAGTCAAATACTTTTTTGGGATTGTCTATGCTCCGCTGAACATTAATGCACGCGGCAAGATGTATAACAAAATCGAATTGATATTCAAGAAACAGTCGATCCATAAACTCACTGTCCAGAATATCATTTGGATAGAAGGCTTCAAAATCGGGGTGATCAAGAAGAGTATCTATATTTGAGCGCCTGCCGTTTGACAAATTATCAACTACGACAACTTTCTGAGATGAAAAGCCAAAATGCTTCCATCCACCGGTAAGAAGTCGTTTGACCACCCAGCGCCCAATGAATCCGGCGCCTCCTGTAACTAAAAATCTCACCTTGCCTCCGCCTGAATTTTTGAGGGGATCAAATCCTGTAATTGAAGCCTCTTATGTTTGACTGACCCGGATATAAGATGGGGATTTGAAAAGAGTTGCTCTCTATAAAGCATTTCACGCAACTCTTCTTTGGACATAACTTCATCTTCTCTTGATGAGTAGGCGCCGATCCGAAAGGGTTGCCCTTCCACTTCACTGCTTTTTGAGCCACCAATTGGAGGCTGTACTATCAAATATTCGTTGCTTTGATATGTTCTGGCTGATTCTTCCTCTGTAATCAATTCCTCATATAGTTTTTCACCGGCTCTGCATCCAATCTCCTTAATTTCAACCTCGGAATGGCCGTACAATGAGGCGAATTCAAGGGCTAGAACTTCAGCCAGGTCCTTTATGTTAATTACCGGCATTTTCCTGATAAATATCTCTCCTCCGCGCCCTTTTTCCACAGCGGTAAAAAGGAGTTCAACCGCTTCTGTAAATGTGGTGACAAATCTGCTCATGGCAAAATCGGTAACTTCAATTGAGGACCCTTCCCTTATTCTGGCAAGAAAGGTGGGGACCACCGAGCCTGAGCTGGCCAATACGTTCCCAAACCGTATACTGTTAAAAACGGTTTTGTGCTTCCCCTTGAAATAATTGGCCGCCACCACCAGTTTTTCCGCCATCAGCTTTGAGGCGCCCATGGCATTGCTGGGATTAACGGCTTTATCAGTCGAGGAGAACACAACATTGGAAACGCCGGCGTTCAAAGAGCAATCAATAATATTCTGTGTGCCCTCAATATTGGTTCTGATAGCCTCAAAGGGATTATATTCGCTGGACTCAACGTGCTTCATGGCGGCAAGATGAAAAACTATGTCGATATCCTCGAGGGCTCTTTCCACTCTCGCCCTGTCCCTGACATCTCCGATAAGAAAACGGACATTGGGAAAATCTCTAAATTCGTCACGCATGAAAAACTGCTTGTTCTCATCTCTGGAAAATATTCTTACAACCTGGGGCTTAAAGGGCAGAATCATCCTGATAAGCTCATATCCAATGGTCCCTGTGCCACCGGTAACAAGAATATTGCGCTTTTTTATGTACTTCTTGAATCGTTCAGATATGGCCATAACTAACCTGTTAAAAATTATACCGGTAAAACTAGCAATTCATATGCCGATATGAAATTTCCGTGTAATTTACTGTTTTAATTATGTTATTATATATCGTAAGCGTCCATCTTCCAACAAAATGGCCATTAACAGGGCGCTGGTCGTCAAAAACATGACGAAATTCAAAGGCTGAAAAATCTTTGCCGGAATCTGTCAATCTTTGGTACAGCCAAGGATATCTTGTCAATAATTTGAAGG
>CAYSHR010000373.1:0-4396 GCA_964430795.1 uncultured bacterium | reverse complement strand
CCCGATAGCCTCGATAACAGGACTTGACAGCTCATCAAAAACAATTCTCTTTTTGGTTGCCTGGTAATACTTTTCATTCTCAGTCTGAAATCTGTTAATCTCGTAATCTTCCATGCCAAAAGCTTTTATGACCCTGATTCCCGAGAAGTTCTCCTTTAATACGGTATTCAAATCGCCCATGTGAACCTGGCCACGCTTTGTGTATTTTCGGATTTTTCCGCCAAATCTGGCAATGGGGTAAATGGTGATGGGGAATATAACGAAAATTATAAGGGCCAGGTACCATACTTTATAGAAGGCCACGCCTGCCAGAAATATCATTGTGACCGGCTCCCTGAAAAGACTTACCAGAGAGGCTACCGCCCTTTGCATCATATTCACATCATTGGTAATCCGGCTCATCATCACGCCTGTGTTTGAATCGGAATAGTAATCAATGGAGAGACGCTGATATTGCTCATAGAGCTGAAGCCTGACCAGCCTGATTACCTTCTCGCCGATGATTCTTAGAATATAGTTTTGGAGAAACCTGAAAACACCCTTGTTGATGTATAAAATGATAATTACAATTGGGATAAGAGATATGTAGAGAATTTTCTCTTCCCATTTTTTCGCCTCAAGCCTCTTAATTTCTTCCGGTGAAACTTTTAGAATATCTTTCTCTTTCCCTTTTGGGGGAGGTTCACCGAGGAACTTTGTAATGTTGTCATTTTTCAATATCAGCGAACCCATGGAGCCCACAGGTTCACTTCCAAACACCTTTTGCATTACAGGGTCCACAATAAGACCTGTAACGCCAACAGTTCCGGCAACGATGAGAGCGCATATAAAGGCGACAAATATCCAGACATAATATGGGCGAAAATAGCCCATTAATCTATAAAAGGAGGCTCTATCCACATTCACTTTACTCATATATCTTCCGTGTTTTTTAATGCTGAACAAGCCAGATCAAGGACCGATTTAGCCACAAGCTCGGATGTGGCACCACCGGAAAGAGAGTTTTTTACCTGCCGGCAATAGCCAATATATTTCGAGTAATTTTCTTTACTCAATATAATGTCCAGAGTCATTTCGCAAAGGTTTTCTCCATTTACCTCATCCTGTAGAAGCTCCGGAAAAAGCTTTTTCCCGGCGACAATATTTGGTAAACCAAAACTATCTATCTTCACAAGTTTTCTACCAAGGGCTATGTTCACCTTATGCCCTTTATATACAATAATCATAGGGCAATCAAAAAGAGCCGCCTCCAAAGTAGCGGTGCCGCTTGTGATAATTCCAAAATCCGCGATATTGCAAAGATCAGGATAATCATCTGAAGTAATTATTGGATCAAAGCCCTGCTCCTTTGCCAATCGCCCAAGCTCCTCCCCGTCGACATTTGGAGCCAGTGGAACAGCGAATTGATAATCGGGTAATTTTTTCGCCAACCCGGCGCCGGCTCTAAAGATATCCCGAGCAAGATATTTGGTTTCGTTCCTCCTGCTCCCCGGCGCCAGAATAAAGGTTTTCTTCTTCGGATCAAGACCAAATTTATCACACGCTTCTTCTCTACTTTTAAACTTCGGCTTTAGTATTTCCAAAAGCGGGTGGCCATAAAAACGAGTATCCAATCCAACCTTTTCATAAAATTTCTTTTCGAAAGGCAACGCGATAATCATTCGATCCACCCGGTGGGCAATAGTATAAACCCTGCCGGTTCTCCATGCCCAAACCTGGGGTGAGATATAATATAGAACCCTGGTTCCCATATTTTGCGCGGCGGCGGCAAGCATGAGGTTAAAATCGGGAAGGTCAATGCAGACAAGAACCTGGGGATCCTCGCGCCTCATGCGGGTAAGCATATCCTTATAAATTTTTCGAATGGAAAATATGGCGGTTATGACGGCTGTGAATCCGACAATGGAAAGTTTCTTGCTGTCATGAACAGAATCAAGTCCGGCGTTTCCCATCTTTTGGCCGCCGATCCCAAATATTTTCGTGTCAGGTTTTTGCTTTTTGATCTCCTTGATCAGATTCGCGCCATAAGCGTCGCCGCTGGCCTCACCGGCAACAATAGCGATAACAGGAAATTTTCGTTTTCCATCATATGGGCGCTTTCGAAATCCCAACCCATGATATTTTTCGGTTGTCGCTAAAAGCCAATAGGGCAAAGCCACGCCGACAACAAAACCACCAAGAAGATCGAGGGGAAAATGGGCCGCGACATAGACTCTGCTCCAAGCTACTCCTCCAGCGAAAATCAGCCAAAGATAACGCCACCGCCTTTTGAATCCGTAAATAAGGCAAACCGCGAAACCGAAAGCCGCGGCAGTGTGTCCCGATGGAAATCCTCTCTTTTTCAGCTCCTTGCCCACTATGTGAATATGGGGCTCTCCGCCGTCACTTAAAACCATCTTGTCGGCCTTTATTACCGACCAGGTTTTTATCACATCATATTCAAATATCGTGTAAGGAGCGCCAATCCTGACTGTGGCGTTTTCCATCAAAAAAGCGTCACCCACAGGGCGCGGCTTATTGACGACCTGCTTTAATAATTGACCAAGACCACCGGTTAAAAGAAGGATCAGCGCGAAAACAATGAAATTTTTAGGGAATCTTTTTCTGTCAAAAATATAAAGGCCGACGCAACCGATAATGGCAAGCATATATCCTTCGCCGATCCAACTCAGAGTAAAAGCGAGGATATCCCAAAAAGCCGAAATGCCCGCGCCGTTAATCAGCAGGAAAAGCCGGCGATCAAGTTCAAGAAGGGTATTCAATGCTCCTCCGACAGATTACCAATGGAGCCTTTTCACCACTGAAGCTTCCATTCAAATACCAGTTGGGCCGCGTCATGGGCATCCTCTCTAAAGTAGTCTCCTAAAATAAAAAGGTGCCCTCCATATATAGAGAAGATGACGTTGTTGGAAAAAAGATAGTCAACTCTGGCATCCAGTTCAACACCAATTATCGCCGTATCCGTATCGGGATTTTTCATAGCGGCTTGAATATATCCAAAAGAAAGCCAGTAATGATGATTTGCCTGGAAGCTGGAATCCCAGCCGAGGTTTGTGAAAATTGTATTCTCAATGCCCCCTGTTCCCAGGTCTTCCCTTAGTTTTCCCGGAACGCCGGCGCCTGGGGACATATGTTCGTAAACCGAGAAATATCCTCTGCGCCTGTTTTCGAACATATCCTCTTCTTTCATTCCAAAATCATTATCCGGCGCGAAAAAGCCTTCATAACTCGTAGTGTCCGGATCATCAGCCGAGCCATATCCTGAAGTCCATGTAATATATTCAGTCCCGGCGATTTTCCAATCGAGTTTTACGATTCCGCCAAATCCCTTGAAATTGATATCTCCCGCGCCTCTGTCCGGGTGGGCGTTTAATGTGCCGAATTGGTGGTTGTATTCCATGTTTATCGTAAAATTATTTATGGCGCCGATATAATTCACGCCCACATCCCAAAGCTGGCTCTCCTGCCCTTCGTATAAATCCTGGTCAAAACCGGTAATGAGCCATAAAGGGCTCATTGGGTCGATCTGATTGGGTTTCGCTGTGACTTTCAGATCGTCCAACCAGCCAAACATAGACAGAGTATGGTTGGGAGTTGGAGTGATATTAGACCATGCCACAAAGGTATCTTCATCGTCGTTGGTCTTCATCTTCATTTCATAATTCTCGCCCTCATATTGCCTGAAAGCGCCAAAACCCATTTCGAAATACTTGTTTTTATAATAGGTTCGCGCGCCATCAAACTCATTTCCCTGTATCAGCCTGTTGCCAAGCTCCCAGGGCATGCGGCCAAATTCGAGATACATGGGAATGGGATCCATGTTCAGCCTTGTCCACAGCTCCCTGAACATAATGGTGACGTGGTCAAATTTTCCCTGCCCTGTTTCTCCCCACAAAGGCGCCCTGCTTCCCCATACCGAATCGCCTATCTGGATTTTGGCAATAAGGTCGGCGGTGCTGCCGAAATTGGCAACAGTCCTCATCTGAAATCTCTGGTCCCACCAGCCGTAATCATTTGAAAGAGTGGACCTTGGATCATAAGCGTATACTCTTTCGCCACCGTAATTTGTATATGCATTGATGGTATTGGCCTCGATGATCGCCCTGCTTCTAAACTCGCCATGGCAGGATATTGTCCACCCGTTTGGAAGAAGAAAATAATCTCTATCCTTTTCCCATTCAAGGGCATTAATATGCCTTTTGGTTCTCTTCTTTACCTTCTCCATTCTCTCCAGTTTATCTTCAAGCTCACTAACCCGATCCAGAAGATCATTATACTCTTTTTCTGATTTTTCTTTCTCTTTTTCGTCTTCGGAATCCTCATCTGATTCATCTGAAAAAGCCAAAGGCGCCATAACAAAAGTAAGAAGGATAAATATAAAAAACAGACATCGCCA
>CAYSHR010000372.1:0-4402 GCA_964430795.1 uncultured bacterium | reverse complement strand
GCCGCTATTTACCGCGTCGTCAAAATCCATTGCCTCCGATGTCTGTTTCCGATTTGCCTCCACCATCTCATTTACCCGCTTCTCAATAATCAAAATTTCCGACTGCTTTACAGCGGCGAAATAGGTAAAATCAAAGCGAAGCCTGTCGGCGCCAACCAGGGAACCGGCCTGCTTCACCTCATGGCCAAGGGTCTGCCTCAGCGCGTGATGAAGAAGGTGGGTGGCTGTATGATTGGCCATTATCCTTTTGCGCAAAACCGGGTCAACAGCCAATGTAACTGTGTCGTCAACGGACATCCGCCCTTTAACCACTTTGCCTTTGTGCACAATCAAATGAGCAGCAGGCGCGTATGTGCTTTCCACGCGAAACAAAGCGTCCTTGTTTTCAATAATCCCCTTATCGCCAACCTGGCCGCCCATCTCGGCGTAAAAAGGCGTTCTTTCCACAATGACCAGGGCCATCTCTCCTTCGTTGGCGCCCTGGACCTGCTTTTGGTTTACAATAAGACCAAGGACTCTTGATTTATCCTTCAGTGTTTCATAACCTGTAAATTCCGATTCCACCCCCGCCTGGGCGATTTCGGACATGGCTCCGGAAAGCCCCTCTTCTCCTGGAAGCTTGGCGCCCTTGGCTGATGTTTCCCGCTGCTTTTTCAGAGCTTTGTCAAAGCCTTCAAGATCAACGGAAAAACTACGGTCCCTGCCAATATCCTCGGTCAAATCCAGTGGGAATCCATATGTGTCGTACAATTTAAAAGCCAGTTCGCCGTCCAGGGTGGCCAGACCGGATTTTTCCATTATTCCGATTTCCCGGTTCAGGATTTTGAGACCATTTTCCAGGGTGCGAAGAAATCTTTTTTCCTCATGTTTTATGATTTTTTCGATGTAGCTTTTTCTCTGGGTCAGCTCCGGGTATGCCTTTCCCATTACATCCACCACGGCGCTGGAAACCTTGTGAAGAAAAGGGTCGTTCAGTTGAATCAAAACACCGTGGCGCAAGGCTCTTCTGATGATTCTTCGAAGCACATAGCCACGCCCTTCATTTGACGGCAGAACCCCATCGCCGATAAGGAAAGTCGCGGCCCTGGCGTGGTCGGCGATAACTCTCATGGATATGGTGGTTTCCTTGTCGTCACCGTAGGTTTTGCCTGAAATCTTCTCTGTGCGTTTATGTATACCAGTAAAAAGGTCCGAGTCATAATTGGTTGCTTTTCCCTGCAAAATAGCGGTAATTCGTTCAAGTCCCATTCCGGTGTCGATACTTGGTTTGGGCAGGGGGGTCATGACGCCGTTTATGTCCCTGTCGTATTGCATAAACACCAGGTTCCATATCTCAAGGTAACGGTCGCCCTCTCCGCCCAGAACATCCTGGGGACCTGTGCCGAATTCAGGTCCCTGGTCGTAATGAATTTCCGAGCATGGACCGCAGGGACCCGTATCGCCCATGGACCAGAAGTTGTCTTTTTCACCAAACCTGACAATGCGATCCCTTGGCCAGTCGACTACCGATTGCCAAAGTTCAAAAGCTTCGTCATCATCATCAAAAATTGTGACCCAGAGTTTATCAGGATCGAGCTTCATCCAATCAATAAGAAATTCATAGGCATATCTGATGGCGTCGGATTTGAAATAATCTCCAAAAGAGAAGTTGCCCAGCATCTCAAAAAAAGTATGGTGCCGGGCGGTTCTTCCCACATTCTCAAAGTCATTGTGCTTACCTGAAACCCGAAGGCATTTCTGACTGCTTGCAGCCCTTTTGGCGCCCATGTCCTCTTGGCCAAGAAAGCAGTTTTTGAACTGAACCATCCCGGCGTTTACAAAGAGCAAACTAGGGTCTTTTGCCGGAATTAAAGGTGAGCTTTTAACAACTTTATGCTTTTGGTTCTGGAAATACTCAAGGAATTTTGCCCGAACCTCATCTCCTGAAAATGCCATTTTTCTCTCCGCCTTAGCGGCTGTAAATTAGTTATTATTTGCTTGCCCGGACTGGTGAAATCAGGGAAAACAAACAGTGATTTTGGACAGGAAACCATGCCGTGATTCTTGATGTTTGTCAAGACCGTTGCCGTTGGATGTATTTGGTCTCTATGGAAAATCCGTGAGAATTTTTTCGGCCAATAGATTGGCGATTATTGAATGTCCAGCGAAATTGGGGTGAATGGAGTCAACAAAGGGCGCCATGTTATTTTCCATCATCTTATTAAAGGGCGGCATAAGATCGATGACTCTCTTGTCCACATATCCATCAAAATATGGCGACTGAAACAGCTCGCCTTTTTCATTTACGGCAAGGTAGGGCACAACATATACATGGCCGTTATATTTTTTCGCTATTTTTTCCATGGCCGTGAGATTGTGAAAAAAGTCTTCTATCTCGACCCTTGCCCTGTGGCTTACCTTTCTTTGGCTTTTATTAAAGGGGTGAACCATGGTTTGCAAAAGGTATCTTGTGTTGATGTTTTTGATAAATCTGTAAAAGTAGCTGTTAATATACAAGTTGTGATTCATCATAAGAGCGAACTTTGGGACCTTCTCCCAGTTTTTGTCTTCTCTGACCGGGGCGAAAATTCCATCATTGGCGCCAAAATAGAAAACTACCGCATCCGGCCTTAATATCTCCTCATATTTTTCCAGAAGAATTCTGCCTTGATAGCTTGAGTATCCATAGCGCCCCCCGTTTATGGCCTCCACTGGAATGGGAGCGAGCTTTTCTTTCAATATTCCTTCTAATATGGAGCAGTATGTCTCCTCTTTGGAGACTCCGGCGCCAATAGTGCTGGAATCTCCAAGGCAAACCACCCTGAAAGTTCCCTCGACTTTGGGCGCCACCGGCTTTTCCACCCGATAGAAATGTTTATTCAGGGGATAGACGCCTATGCCAAGGGTCAGGTAAGGGTCCATGTCGGTTCTGATTTTAGCCATTTCAAAAAAGAAAAAACCATCGTGCCGGCCTATATCTCCCGAAAGGATATTGAGGTTCAACATCCGGAATACCACTTCTCCGGTTCCAAAAAAAAGGCACAGGACGATAACCAAAAAAATCAGTTTTTTGCTTGTGGCTTTTTTGATAGGGCACGCCTTTTTAATATAAACAACTTTTTATAAAGCTCGTAAATATTCCGGCTTTAATTTTGCTGTATCCTTCGAGTCAATTATATCTTTGAGTTGTTTGAGGGCGGCTTCTTTATCCTTTGGCATTTTTACTTTTAGCGGCAGATAATTACTGGCGTGATTACTCATAAACATACCCGATGTCATTGTTGTTTCTTTGAGCATCAGATATTGTTCGGCAAGAAGATCAAACTGGCCGGGAACCGCGAACTCTCCCTTTTCAAGCAATTCAAATAATGGCGTATTGGGCACAACCATAATTGTCAAAGCGCCGACAAAATCCGGGTCAATGGCAGTAAGGACTTTGCCTGTCTCTTTGGCGTGAATTGGACCCTGCCCTTCTTGTGCCGCGCCCAAAAGAACGGTGATGGATATTTTGATTCCGGCTTTTTTCACTCTTTGGCCCGCCTCTATCATTTTCTCTACGGTTTTACCTTTACAGATAAAGTCCAGTGTTTCCTGATGTCCGCTCTCAAGGCCGTAATAGATGATTCCCAGCCCGGATTCTTTAAGGTCAATCAAGTCCTGGTCGGTCTTTTTCTCGATGGCCTTTGTGTTTCCGTAGATGCCCACCCTTTGAATGTGGGGCAGTTTTTCCTTTATGTACTCCAGCCTGGGCATAAGCATGCGTTGGGGCATAATCAGCGCGTCGCCGTCCGCGAGAAAAACCCTCCGGTACCTGTAAATCGACATTTCGTCAATGTCGGCTTTAAACCGGTCAAAGTCCTTTATGCGAAACCTTGTTCCTTTATAAGTAGGGCAGAAAGAACACTTGTTATGGGAGCAACCAAAAGTGGCCTGTACGATTAATGACGCCGCTTCAGATGGCGGCCTGATTACCATTCCCTCATATTCCAATTATCTTTCTCCTCAAACCAATATCTATTCTTCTTCTTTGCAAGCGCCGGCTATACACATGATAAAAGAGCCACAGCCGTCCTTGCCGAAATTTTCGTAGCAGGTTAAAGGGCACTCTATGGCTTCGGGTTCATCAGTGCACAACTCCCCGGCCTCTTTTCTGGTTATGCCCTCAAATGGACCGGGCTCTTCATCCCCGCAATCATAAAGAAAATCCACCATCTCAAGACAACCGGATTTGTCGTCATCGCCCGAGTCTCCACCGCCAATACCGCCCATGTCCGCGCCTCCGGCAAGGTTTGTCCCTCTTGGCGGATTTTCCTGATCATTTTTCTCACTGCATTCAAAAGTAAAAAGCAATAAAAAAAGCGTCGAAATTATTAAAAGAAAAACATCCTTTTATGATGATTCAGGACGACTTTTATTTTCACTT
>CAYSHR010000371.1:0-4430 GCA_964430795.1 uncultured bacterium | reverse complement strand
GATCTATCCATAATTCGATCCGTAAAATTTGGCGGTAGGGCTGATGACATGATTTTGGATCGGAAAAACAGCCAGGTCTTGGTCAGTTTTCCCAGACTGATGGAGGTTATGGCGTTTAATTCCAACAGCCTGGCTCTTGAAAAGCGGATTATGGCGCCGGCCGCGGTTAGATCAATGGCTATTGATAATGAAAATGACCTATATATTTTCGCTTCATATGGAGGTTCGGTGGAAATTCGTTCCATGGAAAATGGCAAACTTATCAGAAGAGCCCGACTGCTGCCCTTTATCAGGAGAATCGCGGTTTTTCCTGATTCGGGCCGGTTGATCGCCACCTCGGGCCGTTATCCGATTATTGATTGGAAGTACTTGGCCATGGAAGACGGAACAACCATTACAGAAAGGCTTACCCGGACTATCGAGTCTCTGTTCAAGTTTTTCTTCATCGACAATCTTGAGGGTACGGAGGAAGGGTGGATTGGGCCTGTTGAAAAACGGTACTCCCATGGAGAAAGGCTGGACAATCACTTTTCAGCATCCGGAAAATAGGCGTAGCCTTTGCCTCTTATTGATTTCAGGTACCTGGGCTTGGATGGATTCGGCTCAACGATTTTTCTTAGCCGCATAATGAATGTGTCTACAGTTCGTGTTTCTGTGCCGGATGTATACCCCCAGACTTTAGACAGGAGTTCGTCTCTTGAGACAGGGCGTTTTGGATTTGCTGAAAAATATTTCATCAAGTCGATTTCGATTTGCGTCAACCGTTTTTCCGTATGACTGCCTGTAAATGAAAAATCGGTGGGATCAACCTCATTCCCGGCAAAAACGAAAGGTTCTTCAGGCAGTGGCGTATACCATTTTGCCCTGCGCAGTAAACCGGCAATTCTCAAAAGGAGCTCTTTTAAAACAAAGGGCTTTGTAATGTAATCATCCACGCCGCATTCCAACCCCGCGATACGATCTTCATCAGATGACATGGCTGTAAGCATTATTATGGGTATTCGCCCGTCTTTCTTCCTGATATTTTTGGCTACTTCAAAGCCATCCATACCCGGCAGCATTACGTCCAGAACGATTAAATCGTATTTTTCCAAAAAAGCTTTTTTCAGTGCTTCTTCTCCTGTTTCCACGACAAGAGTTTCATAATTGTGTATGTTGAAATTATAAACAAGAGCCTTGGAAATGTGTTCCTCATCCTCAACCAGCAGAATTCTCATATGGAAACCTCGTTATTTATCTCTCACTTTTGGAATCTTGACTATAAAAGTCGCCCCTTTTCCCGGCTCGCTCAAAACTTCAATGGCGCCCCCCAAAAGCCTGACAATTCCTTTGACTATATAAAGGCCCAGACCGCTTCCCCGGCGGGATTTCACTATTCCCGACTCACCCCTGTAGAAGAGCTTGAATATTTTCTTCTTTTCCTTTGGGTTAATGCCGATTCCTTCATCTGAAACTTTTATAGTAGCCCATTTATCATCGGTGGCTAGAGAGATGGTTATTCTGCTGCCCTTTGAGGAATAACGCTGGGCGTTTCGGACAAGGTTATCAATTACAGTCAAAAGGGCGTCCCTGTTGCCAAGAACACTACAATAGTCGATATTTCCAATTTCCAGTTCGTGACCTGCGGATTTTACTTCAGGGTTCTTTTCGCGCCAGTAATCCTTTATTAGTTTATCAAGTTCAATCAATTGCTTTCTCATAAGCATTCTGCGATTTTCCAATCTCGACGCGTCGAGTATCCCGCTGATCTGTTGAGTCAGCCGTTGGGAGTCCAGAAGCATTCTCTCAATGAACAAGTCTTCATCTGGAGCCGAAAGCTCATTGTCCCTCATCGTTTCAAGCATAAGATGAATGGATGTTAATGGGGTGCGAAGTTCATGGCTTACAAAAGAGAGAAAGTTCCTCATCTGCCTGTTGACCATATATTGACGTAAAAGGCGGATGGTTAGCATTACTGTTCCGCCAAAAATGAAAGCAAGGAGCAATATGCCAAGGACCAGGGGCGCCCAGGATACCAACTCCGTAACCTCCACTCCGGTCTGCTTTGCCAGTTTGGCAACTTGCCTGTAACGACGAATAAAAAATAAAATCCAGAAAACCAGGGCTGTAGTCCAGGCGACATTTATTACCATCACCATAAAAATTGGATGAAATATGAATCGGATTAACTTCTTCATTGATCCCTGCCGGATGGTTTACAGGTTGGAGGCTCTGCCTCCAAGCCTCCGCTAAAGGAACACGCCCCCTTGGAATCCCCCAGTGAAAAGCTTCCATTTCTCCCTGGAATTTAAAGAGGTTTCCATTTCACACCGCCTTTAAGCAAATCGAATGGAGGCGACGAGCTTAAAAGGATATTCTATCGTTTTTCTCGTTGAAAAGAATCCACAAAATTTCTTTTACATTACTTTGACAATCAGTTTGAGAAAAATCGTGGATAATGTCTTTGACAAAAGAGTGAATTTGGTTTGGTTAACATGAGGAACAAACATGAAATCCCGTAAAAAAATATTGCTCTCTTCAGTTTTTGGCCCCTATGGCGTTGATGATCAGTATGGGCGCAAAGAGAATATTATGGAACTTTTTCACAACCAGGTGACAAGGGAACAAGGGCTTTTCTCACTGAGATTTCAGCACCATAGTTTCGGTCTATATATGATGGCGGATAATCTTAAAGCCGATGTAACTGTTCTTGATTTTCCATCTCAAAGAAGGTTTGCCAGGGAAATAAAGAAGAATTATGATTATGTCGGAATATCTTTTATTGTCCCGAATTTTGAAAAAGCCAAAAGGATGACCCAACTTGTCAGGGAAAAATCTCCCGACAGTAAAATTGTTCTGGGCGGTCATGGGACCAGAATAGAAAACATTGAGAAGATTATTGAACATGATCATATCTGTAAAGGGGAGGGCATAAGGTTCTTCAGAAAACTTCTTGGTCAGAATGTAAATGAAAAAATAAACCACCCTATAATCCCCGCCGCTTTTAACCAGCGAATCATGGGAATTCCTATTTCAAATTCGAGCGCCGTGCTTATGCCTGGGGTAGGGTGTCCTAACGGTTGCAGGTTCTGCTGCACAAGCCACTTTTTTAACAAGGAATACTTCCCATTTTTAAAGACGGGAAAAGAGCTGTATGAGGTTTGCCAAAGAGGAGAAGAAGAGCAAGGGTTTAACGAGTTTTTTATAATGGATGAGAATTTTCTCAAGCACGAGCAGAGAGTGAGAGAATTTGCCGGGGAGCTTGAGAGGAACCAAAAACATTATCAATTTTCCATATTCAGCTCCGCTGAGGCTATTTTGAAAGTTGGCGTTGATTTTGTCGCGAGACTGGGAGTCACATTCCTCTGGCTTGGGATGGAAGGAAAGAGGAGCGGCTATGAGAAGAACAAGGGCATAAACTTAAAAAAGCTGGTCAAGGAGCTAAGAGACGCCGGCATATCGGTTCTGGGCTCGATCATTCTTTTTTCAGAGGAGCATGATAAAAAAACAATTGAGAAGGATGTGGATTTTGTAATCGACGCGGCGCCTGACTTTATCCAGTTCATGCAACTTGGCCCCCTGCCAGGTACCGCCCTTTACAAAGATTTTGACAAGAGGGGAATACTTAGAAAGGATATTCCTTTTGAACAATGGCATGGGCAACACAAGGTATGGTTTGACCACCCTCACTTTTCACGGGAAGAAAGCCGGGTGTACATACAGAAGGCTTTTCAAAAAGCCTGGGACAAATTGGGAAGCTCACTGCTGCGGATTACTGAGACAAACTATCTTGGATATATCAATACAAAAAATTCAACAGATTCCGCTTTGAAAATGAGGAACAAATATTTTGAAAAAACATGCAGATATTACTTTCCAATTCTGGATTCAATTTGTCGAAAAGCTCATAATGAGTTTGAAAAAGATTACGCTTGCAGAGTGAAAAAGCTTTTTGAAAAGGAATTCGGCGCCCCTACTCTAAAGCAGAAAATATTAGAATATGGGGTAAGAGTAATTTCCACTTTAGAGGCTGCCAGGATCGTAACTACCGGAAATATGAGACAACCAAAAACCATGGTTTCAAAGTTTAAAAACCCGGCGTCGATACCATCTGAATCAACTCTCTCCAAAGTAGCAGGTGGAAGATTTTTTTGCCGGCTGGAAGGTGGAAAAGAGCAGTCCTTATGAGATTGGAAGGTGTTTTGTTCAAGGTAAAGGCTGAATATCTATCTCAAAAAATGCAATTGACATCATTGTAAAAAATCAATTCTAAAACTTCTTCTATACAGTTTTCATCAAATAATGCTAATATATTATGGTTATGCTTTTTGGGAGTAATTCTATTGAATTTCCCCGGGATAATCTTTTATTCTGATATCCTGTTTTGAAAAATTTATTGATGTAATGGAGGCTAGCCATGTTGTTTTTAGGGCGGTTAGCGGTTTTTCAAA
>CAYSHR010000370.1:0-4430 GCA_964430795.1 uncultured bacterium | reverse complement strand
CCGCGATGGCGTCTTCATAACGCCCCAATGTGATTAGAGCGTCAACGACCTTCATGTGGATTTTTGGATTATCCGGATCATTCGGCCATCTTCTGATTCTCTCTTCAATGATAAGTTTAGCCTCATCATATCGGTCACGCTCAAAATATACATCCCCCATTTTACTTAAGATGTCTTTGTTCCATTTATAATTTTTGTGAGCCTCAATGAACTTTATCGCCATTGGATAACCCTTGTCATCCATATCAGTAAAACTGATGGCAATGTAATCCACTGATTCCTGGCGAAGATCATCACCGCCCCTGAGTGAAGCTGTTGGGCGTGTAGCGTAAAATTCCAATACCTTGGTGAAATAATCAACCGCCGTGCTTAATTGTTCAGGGTCCCCGGCGGTTAGTCGATAATAGCTCCACCCAAGTTTGAACAAAGCTTTGTCATAGAATTTTGAATTGGGAAACTTGAGAACCTTATTATATTCCGCGATGGCCAGACTCATCTGGTTCTCATCAAAATAGAGTTCGCCCATTCTTACATGAGATTCCGGTACAAATTCACTTTGTGGAAATTTAGCGATTAGTTGTTTGTATATCTCTATAGCGCCCAAAAGATCATTCTGCTCAGTAAGGCAGTAAGCGAGCATATAGTAGGCGAAGTCAGCCCTGGCAAAGTAAGGGTATTGATCAATAACTTCCTGGAATCTCCCTTGAGCTCTTGAATAGTCAGCCATGGGCTCTGAACCAATATCCATATCGCCGCCATCGTCCACCAGATCTGAAACCGACTCAAGATATCTCTGCTGCGCTTGCTCATAGTTATAATGGTCGTCCTCAAAATAGAGAAGTCCAAGGCGGAAAACAATTGTTGCCTTACTCGCGCTTTCAGGAGTTCTGGAAAGAAGAGACTCAAATTCGGTGATGGTTTTTCTTCGAGTGGCTGCTTTGTGGGCCTCAATAGCGGCGATTTTTCGTCCGTAGTCGTTTCTGATTTTTTCTATTCCAACCTCAGCCGAAGATCTATTGGCCAGATTTCTCTCAATTAAAAGCTGCTTCAGTTTTCTCTTTAAAAATCTAACTTCCCTTTTGAGCTTTTCCCGTTTTTCGTTCTCTTTGGCAAAGACCAGATCATCGACTTTAGCCTGGACTTTATCTATATGAATTTGAAGCTGCTCAATCCGCTCATCCAATGAACCGGATAAGGAGGGCAAAGAGAAATCATCATCAGATACGGAACTGTCGTCAGGCTCCTCTTTATCGACGTCATCTTCTGTTTGAGCATAAGACGGCTCTGCCGCGGAAAGGGTAAGACAAAACGCGATCAGGAAAACGGATATCAGCAAAAGGGTACGGCTTTTACTCATTTTCTCCTCTACTTCTCATCATCGTTTGAGGATCCGCCTTTATCCTCTTCGGAATTGCTTGGAGTTCCACCCTGGCCGCGTATATTTCTGCGGAAACGCCTGATTTCGTCCTGCATCCGGCGTTGAATAAGCTTAACGTCTTTCGAGGAGCCCTCGGTAGCTCTCCAGGAGGTATCCACAATGCCGATTCTTGTTTGAAGAGTAATATCAATCAACCGTTGTTCGATCTGCTCAAGGCCGTTTCGAGCTGCTAGAGCGGTCATATAATTGGCTTCCGAGAACAATCGCTCAACTTCTGAGGCATAAGAAGCAATAGGGGCGCTTAACGCGAGAAATTCCTGTCTGTAAGATGCGATCTTCTCCCTTTTGCGTCTCTCAATTTTTCTTTCAAGGGTGTTTAATATAGGTTTGATTTCCGTAATGGTTTTTCCGTTTTCAGTGAGTTTTCCATGAATTTCCGATCTCTGTTTGTCGTTCTGAATAATTGAAAGTTGCCCTTTAGCTACGGAAATTTTCCCATCAAGATCACTCGCTTTAACACGAAGAGCCAGGATGCGCTGATAAGTCTGTTTCAATATTGGGAATCCAGTTCCCGATTCAAGTTTTCTAAGTTCACCTTTGATGTTTCTGACGAGCTTTCTCATAAACCGGAGGTTCTGCCTCTCAGTCAACAGGTCGTTATAAACACCAAAAACCTTTTTAACTTCCTTATCAGCGGCGAGCCAATAAGCAATCTCAGGAGGAATGCCAAGGTGTGAGGTATTTGGCATGGGGCCATCAGAAGGAGTATTACCCGCGGCTACCGCTTCAACGGCCAGCATGTCATTTTGGAATCTGGTGTGAGCGTTGCCTACCTTCCTCGCAAATTCAGTATATTTAGTCAAGGTTTGCCGGTACCATGCTTCAGCGGACTTGAAGTCTCCAACCTGAGTATATATTCCACCGATGAGCATTTCAGCTTCAGGTAAATCCACTGATCCCGGCGCCGCGGTTACAAGCTTGCTGTAAGACTCAATTGCCTCTTCCTGAAGATTGGCAAGACGCTCGTCTATCTTTTCGAGCATCTGCCCCATCTGGGCCAGGTTAGGCTCCAACTCATCAAGATCACCGGTCATATCCGTTACCGCGCCCTGATCATCCTCCCTGGAAAGACCGTGATCCATAAAGGCAAAATCATTTACAAGCTTGGAAAACGCCACATCCTCATTGGCGGTGGCTTTGAGCAGAAAGTCGTTTCTGGTGCTTAAAACCCAGATGCTTTCATAAAGAGCTTCAGGATAATATGGGCTTTGGGAAGGCACTGACAAATATTGAGATAGAGCTTGGGGAAAGTCATTTTCTTCGTAGGATAGACGCCCTAAAGATAACCTGGTCAAAGCGGCAATATTCTCTTTGTGGGCTATTTCGTCCACTTTAAGAGCGGAGGTAAGCTTCCTGAGCCTTGTCTTGGCCTCATTGTACTTACCCATTTTAACTTCAAGAGCAGCCATGTAATATTGAGCAATGGCAAAATGATCCGCTGTGTCTGAAATGCCTTCCAGCACTCCAAAGGCTTTCTCTTCCTCACCCCTGATAAAGTATGATTTACCAATAAGGTAAGTTCCAAGAGAGCCGTCGGTGTCCGGAGGTAATTCAGCCAGAAGTTTGGCGTAATATTTCTCAGCGGCGCCAAATTTTTTCTGGGCAATGGAAATTTCAATTAGACGCATTAAAGAAAGGGCGAAGTACTCGCTTTTAGATCCCATGGCAACCAGTCGTTCATACTGCTTTTGAGAATCGTAATAGTAGCCCATGTTAAAAAGAGATTCGGCGAGGTAATAAACAGCTTCATAATATTTAGTAAATTTCCTCGCCTCAGGGTGAAGTACAATGGCCCAGAATAATTCCGCGGAGTTTCTGTAATCCTCCAACATGAAATAAAATTCTTTGCCGGCAACAAAGCGCTTTTGGAGGATAAGTATATCCCGCTCTGTGATCTCCCTGTCCAGATTGTTTTGAAGGTCTTTTACGTTACGCTGGACTTTGGCCACGTCAGAGTCAATCTGGGCGGCATCGCCGACAAGTTTTGCCTCGGCATCAGGATTTTTATCTTTTGCAAAAGCCGAAAAAGATGGAAAAAGGGCAAAAACGCAAATAATGAATATAAGGAGTGTGACTTTTTTCATGATTAACAAACTCCGGCTACTCCTTCTCGAATTTAACTCTTAGACGGCTTTTTAAAGGAGTAAGGAAACTGCCTTCGTCATAGGAAGTAACTTTCAGGTTTACAACATCTCCTTCAACAACGTTAAATGAGTACCTGCTTTTTACTTTGAAAAGATATTGGTTGAGATAACTGAAAATTCCATAGCCCTTGCCTCGAAAAACCATGTCAACAACGATAAGGTGGTCGCCCGGAAGAAGGCTTCCTTTAAAAACCGGCGCTTCATTTAACTTTTCCAGAGAATTTTCCTGATCATTGACAGCACCGTACACTTCAAAACCGTCAAGGGTGTAAGTGATGCTTTCAAGCTTGAAGGTGGAACCTACCTCGTGGGTATGAAGAATGGAAATGCCGACAATGGATACGCTTCCAAGTCGGAGCTGTTCATATAACTGCATTAATCGGGATTTTGACTTGAATATTCTTTCTCTAAGTTGGTCGAGGTTCTGTTCATAAGCGTCCAACTTCTCAGGGTCAATCTTTTCCATGGTAACATCTGTATCTGTCTGCCCAACAGCAGGCGCCTCTTCTGGTGGAGGATCAGAGGGTGGGGGAGTGGTTTTCGCGCCATCTCCTTCATCATCAGATGTATCCGCCTGATAATTGATAAAATCAGCTTCAGATTGCCCCGCGCTTATAAGGGGAGAAGCCAGAAAAATACCAATAAAAAATATCGATCCGATTATCCATAATGATTTTCTTGCCATCGGCAACCTCATAACTCCAAGGGGTCGTCTTCGGTTTTGTTACATTTTAAAGTACGGCAATAAAGTTATTCATGCCTTGTCTAAAATCAAAAATTTTCCAAGGCATAAGGAGTTTAATTCAAAATCCATACCTTAACCGCCCTGGAACAAAAAATAAAATATC
>CAYSHR010000369.1:0-4430 GCA_964430795.1 uncultured bacterium | reverse complement strand
CTTTGGCCCACGCCATCCGTTTTCTTTGGCCCACGCCATCCGTTTTCTTTGGCCCGCGCCATCGTTCGTAGGGGCACGGCATGCCGTGCCCTATAATCCTAAGCTTTTTCTTTTGAGTCTTGTTTTTTCACCTCGAATTCGTCCTTTACCTCTTTTTTTATCTCGATTGTGTTCTGGCCAAAAAGGGCAAAATGCAGCCAGCGAAAACCAAACCTTAAAAGTTCCGAATCATGGGTTTTGAGCAATTCCCTCAATTCAGGCTCAACAACGAAACTGTCGAAAAATTTCGACTCAAAAAGGAACTCACGAAATTTATCAAGATCATAAAGAGCCATGTAAAACATGCCGATTTTCTCAGGAGGCAGGTCGTTGCCCTGCTGGAAAAAAGGATGCAGAGTAAGTTTTTTATAGGACTCGCCAAAGTCATTATAAGGATCGATCTCCTGGTTCATAACCCATTCCTTGATGGTCCATTCCTTACCATGGCCAATGCCTTTGCAGATATCCTCTTTCATGAGAAAATAGAATTCCTCGCCGGACATTCCATCTTCACCCTCGGCCTGGGCAAACCCGATGGGATACATGCGGCAGGACCAGGGGCGGTCGTTATAAACCGAGCACCCTTCTTCTGTAACAAAGAAACATTTCTTGTTGTTCTGCTCATTCATCTTGAGCAGGACCACAGGAAATTTCTGGTCTTTTTTAAAGGGGGATTGGGTGTACTTGCGCAAAAACTCGCCGGAAGAAATTTTCAGGTTGTTTTTAAGGCGCATAATGTCATAGGGGGTCAGGAAAATGTTTACGTCCCCGCAACAATCAGTAAAGCAGGATACGGATTTATCGCATTTAAATGTGAAAGAATCCTCTACTCCCATGCGGTCGTATTTTTCCAGAATCCGTTTCTTCATATCATCGATATTTTTATTTTCGGCCATGCTTTTACTCCTGCTCTTTATTTTCATCGACAGGTTCATCATCCTCAACTATTTGCGATTTGCCTATGTCGTTTGAAAAGACCGGAAGGGGTCCTGATTCCTTTGTTTCAGGATTATAGCGATGCCTGTATGAACAGGTGGTTCCATATTTTTCCTCCATCCATTTCCAGCCCTTGATAAAATAAGGGCACTGGTCATTAAAGCAAACATATTGAACCACAGGTCCCCACGCGTTTAAATCAGCGGCGCGCCATTTTGACATCTTCTGTTTACAATGGGGGCATACAGTAGGGTCTTTATCTTCGGACATTTTACTACCCAATATCTGTTTTGAAAGAAGTATCCTCCAAGCTCTTTATGAGCCTGGAGGATACAATCATGCTATGCGTAAATAAGGATTCGCTCAGTTAGTCAATGATGGAAAGAACGGGTTTCTTGAACACGCTCCATTTATCAGTAGCGGCATCCCATGTAAGATTCACGAAGCACTTCCAGTTTTCCTCATCCATGGTGGGTTTGTCGGAACGGAAATAATATCCGGGCCAACGAGTTTCCTCGCGATAGATGATTGTGCGGATGTGAGATTCGGCCTGCCACATTCTGTGAACATTTTCCCAGCAACGGGTAAGTTCGTGGAGACCCTCGGCAGCCAGTTTGGCGGAGTCTTCCCGGAGCCAGCCAAGAAGCTCAAGGCCGCGATCCAGAAGTTTGTCATTGGTCGCGAACTGGGTGGAAACGCCACCCGCGTACTCATCCATGATTTTCTGGAGACGGAACATGAACTGGCGAGGCTTGATGAATTCCGGGTGAATGTCAGGGTCTGAAGTCTCAGCCTTATACTGCTCGAAGCGATCCAATGGCGCGAGAGTAGCGGCTTTGAGTTCTTCTATCTTGGCGTCGTCATAATTAAGCTCAGCGTTGTTGTCCACGATGTAGGCAATGGCGGCTTTACCGGCAACACGGCCTTCAGCATGGGAACCTGATGAGAATTTATGAGAGGAGGCGCCTGAAGCGTCTCCCGCCGCGAAGAGACCTTTAACCGTGGTCATGTTTGTGTAACCCCAGAAGTATTCCGCGGGGGCCAGATCGGCGGGACCTGAAACCCAAGCGCCGGAAGCGCCGGAGTGAGAACCGATAAAGTAAGGTTCGCAAGCGGCGATTTCGGATGGACGCTCTTCCGGTTCAACATTGGTGCATGCCCAGAGAAGGGCCTGGGAAATGGTCATATCAAGGAAGTCTTCCCAAGCTTCGCTCTCGAGTTCTTTTTTCTTTTTCTTGAAGGCTTTTGGATCATCTTTGAACTGATCGGCTATTTTAGCCATAGCTTCTTCAGTTCTCATGTAGATGGGTCCCAGACCTTCCATGGTGTCCAGCATACCAAGCCAGTTACGGAGGTTGGCCGGGATGGGTTTAGCCAATCCGTATGGTTTCCAATTGTCCAGTTCGGGACGACGATCAACCATGTACTCACCGCCAAAAGCGTTGGTGGCGCGGGACTTGAACAGGAGGAACCAGGCGCCGACAGGGCCATAGGCGTCTTTAAAGCGTACAGGAATAAAGCGGACTTCCTGGCAAGTCATCTCAGCGCCGGCCTGAATTGTGAAATAGGCTGAGGAGCCGGAGTTGAAGGGAGGATACCAGGAACGGCCAAGACCTTCGCCGGAGCTGCGGGGCTTGAATACGTGTACGGCGCCGCCCATAACGCACATATTGGCTTTGGCTTTGAAAACATAGAATTTGTCATCACGGGTTGAGAAACCATAAGCGCCGGAGCATTTGTCGCCGTCCATCAAAGGGCCAACGATAAAGACGCGCTCGTAAATGTTGTCGATGCCCAGGTTGTTCTTGGCTGCTTCAGCGACGATGACCTTGTAGGACTCGCCGTTGATCATGAGCTGCCAACGCCCTTCATGGACATACTTTCCATCAGCGTCCGTCCAGATGGGAAGACCCCATTTTTCAAACAGATGCACTGAACCATCAACGTGACGCGCGATATCATAGACCTGATCCTCGCGGGTGATGCCCATAAGATCCTGGCGCACGTATTTTACATAATCTTCACATGTGTTGTCGCCGGCGCCAATGCCGACGTACTGATTGATAGCTGAAAGACCCATGGCCACGGCGCCGGAGCGGTCCACAGAAGCTTTATCAACCATTGTGACTTTAAGGTTATTCTTTTTTGCCCAGTACGCGGCCTCAACAGCAGCGCCACAAGCAGCCATACCACCACCGACGATCAGAAGATCAGTGGTGACTTCAACAGTCTCGAAGTTCGCCATTTTAAAATCTCCTTATTTCTTGATTGTCGGAACGGCGTCCATGTTTAGAGAAGCCGGCTCGGTGAAAAGAACGGGGCTCTTCAGGTCGTCATCACCAGAGGCGAATCCACCGTCAGGCACTGCTTTACCCTCTTCAGTTGTCCGGATGGGGAACTTGAACCTTTTGAGGGTGCCGTTCCTGAATTTCACTGTCCACATAATCGAGTCAGTGCTGCGCATTGGGGATACTGTTCCGCCCAAAGGCATAAAGTCCGCGTAACCTCTGACTTCAACAGCCTGGGTCGGGCAGATCTTGACGCAGTTGTAGCATTCCCAGCACATCATAGCGTCCTGGTTGAACGCCTTCATGGTCTCTTTGTCCAACACCATGAGGTCGTTCGGGCAGACGTGCTGGCAGGCGGTTGTGTCAAGCGCCTTGCAGCCATCACATTTGTCCGGATTCACAAAGCTAGGCATTGTGGCCTCCTTAAAAAAAGTTAACGGTTAATATTAGATTCCTTAATCTAGCGTTATTTTCAAAGTTCAATAGAAAACCCTCTGTTTTCAATGAGCTTGTTCTTTTGTCAAAAAAAGAAAGAGACATATTGTTATTTTCCTGATTGAATCTCGTAAATATCTTCTCCCCCCGGAAAAGATATATGAATTGTTCTTTGATCCTGATTCAACTTATCTTCTCTAATCCCGAGACTTTCAACTCAATATCAAAATATTGCCCTGCTTACAGCAATTTAAGAGTGGGCATTATACAAGCAGATTACTCCTTGTCAATAGAATTTCCCTCAATTTCGCTATTGAAAATTACTATCAAAACAGAAGAATTCAGGCTCGATTTTAAAAAAAAATGAAATAATTATTAAATACTATAATAAGTATATTTATTTTAATATTCACCGCATTATCACAGTAATAATAATTATCTAAGAAATACCTATGGTAATATAAAACTGGTCATGAAAGAAATTTGAGAAAAAGAAAAAAATGACCCGAAAGAAAAAATGAATGGCGAATCATTCATTTGTTAGTTTTGCGCCATTGCATCAAAAATCTTCGCTCCTGGATTTTTTGACTTAAGATGTAAAAAAAGCCGCGCCCAACTTATAGTGATATAATCGTGCCGGCATCAACCAATTTGGCCTTAAATTTCATCTCCACGGTCTTTTCGTTCTCAACCGAAACAGTATTGGGGCGTAAGATATAAACCGCCCTTGCC
>CAYSHR010000368.1:0-4433 GCA_964430795.1 uncultured bacterium | reverse complement strand
CACCGGGGACGCCCTGTATTTAGATAACCATCAGGAAAGTATCTAATTACAGGGCGTCCCCGGTGGATGTTTTTGAAATAGCGGAAATATATCCGGGTAACTTCTTCTTTTTTATGTTTCCCATATGAGTTTTTATCTTTTGAGTATTGCTCATGGTCAACCCAGAAGGATATTTTCTCGTCAATGATAGAGAAACTCTTTACATCAGTCATTAGAAAATTCCATAACCTGTAAATCTCATAGGGAATAAAGCGTACCTGGCTATCTTTGCCTTCAGGGTTATCTCCTTGAGGAAAAGGGCTGGTTATTTTGCATCGAACCATTTCAATTTTAAGCATTATTTTTTCGCCTTGTTATGCCTGATCGCCAATCATGCATAGCGCTCCTGTCAGGTAATCGCCTTCAGGGTGATAGATGTTCAAGGGGTGATCAATGTCATGGCCAAGCCTTTTTAAAATTTGAAGCTGCCTTTGAGCGTCCTGGGCGGCGGCAAAAATAATTTTTTGAAAAAGGTCCTGGCTGACATGTCCCGAGCATGAATGGGTCATTAAATAGCTTCCCGGATCCATAAGCCGTATTGCGTTGAAGTTAATATCCTTGTAACCTCTTGAGGCTCTCTGGACCGAGGCTTTGCTCTTGGCGAAGGCCGGTGGGTCCAGGATGATCATATCCACCTTCTCCGGATAATCTCTTAAAAATTGAAATACGTCGGCAACAATGAAATCTTCATCAAAAACATCGAATCCGTTCAGTTCGACATTCTTTTTGGCCATTTCAAGAGCATGTCCGGATGTATCGACGGTCAAAACTCTCCTGGCGCCTCCGACAAGACAGGCCGCTGTAAAAGCACCGGTATAGCCAAAAAGATTTAGTACCGTTCTTCCTTTGGAAATGGATCGAGCCGCCCCTCTTGCCAATCGCTGGTCCAGGAAAAATCCTGTTTTTTGCCCGCCTTTTATATCAACGTAAAAGGGTAGCCCCAATTCCATTATTTTCAACTGGTCCGGAGGTTCTTCGCCAAAAAGTGATCCGGAAACCTGTGCCAATCCCTCTTCTTTTCTGAATCCGCCTTCAGATTTTTCATATACGCCCTGGGGTGAAAAAATGTTCACAAGGGCGTCGGTTATTTCCGGCTTCAAGCTTTCAATGCCTGTTGTGAGAAATTGGGCAATAAGATAGTCGCCATATTTGTCAACAATAAGACCGGGAAGAAAATCGCCTTCGGAATTGCAAACTCTGTATGAATCGGTTCCATGGGCTATTAGGGGCTTTCGCCAGGTTATGGCGTTATTCAATTTTTCTTGAAAAAAAGTCTTGTCAATTTTCTCGTCATGAAATGTGAGAATTCTGATTCTGATCTGACTGCTTGGATTAAAATAACCTCTGGCCAAAAACCGGTCATCATGGCTTCTTACATCCACCAGGCGACCGGGTTCAATATCCTGGGGGCAATCGGCAATAGCTCCTGAAAAAACCCAGGGATGGCGATTTAAAACAGAACGTTCGCGACCTTGTTTTAATAAACAAATAGGGTAACTCATTTTATCTCCAACAAAAGGATGGTCAACTATTGGGCCATTATAGCTATTTGAGGCTTGCCATCTTCATTTATAACAGAAGCCGAAACGGTCCCACAGATTTGAAAAATCTCTCCCCGTTTCAGCTTTTTAATTCTTTTTTCAAATTTCCCCTTATCAGCCAGAACCCACAATGTGCCATAATCGCTTCTGGTTTCAACCAACATGAAACCCTCTTTTGGGGAGGAAGTCGCGATTTGGAAAAATTTGAGTTTGGTCAGAACATGGGAATCGGCGTAGTTGAAATATTTTATTTTTAAGTTGCCCGGGGATACTTTTTGTACTTTTGATCCGGGAAATTGTCCAATAAGAATTCCGCTTTCCTTATCAGAACAACTCGAAAGAATAATTGTCAAAAGAAACATAATTGCCACTATCAGCCACCATGATCTTGTCACCATTTTCGCTCCAAAAATATTCGTCGATAGATCATTTCCAACAGAATGAGTAAATCCCATCATGGTAAAAAAGTCAAGAGACCACGGCTTTTTTCAAGTAACCGTTCAGTTACAAGGGGGCTTTTGGGAAAAGCGGGGACATTATTTGTTACGCTTCCCCGGATTTTCCTTTTTGTCAAAGTCCTTTGCGTCAATGCTTTTTGCCGGCCTGCAAATTTTAACGTCGGACTCTTTTCCGGTTAAAGGTCTAAATCCAGTCCATCGTTGAACAGGCCCGATGGCGCCCTTTAGGATCAAGAAATAGGGATCAAAAATATGATGCAGGCTCTTTACGGCGACATTCCCCGTGTCCATTTTCCAAATATCCCCAAAGGTCGAAATATACGCCAGGTTATCCCTTTTCGAGATGATGATCTCTCTTTGCCATGGAGGTCCTTTTATTCTTTTTACAAGAGCGAGGTTATTAAGGGAGAAGACTTCCATATAGGGAGAGAAGCCTCCGGTGATAATTACATCCTTATCTTCAATAACAGCCATTTCTCTAACACCGGGCAAAGTAAGTATTTCTTTTTCAACTATGAACCTCTCAATGTCCACCACCCTGATAATACCCTCAACCGGAAATGAGACAAAAAGCCTTCTTCTTTTCTTATCCAGGGTCATACGCTGGGCAAATTGAGGCAACAGAATGAAATCTTTTACTTCTAACGAATCAGCATCAAAAGAGAGAAAAATTCCAGGATCATAGAAGCAGGCGTAAACAATTCTTTTGGCCGGGTCGAGGATCGCGTCGGATAAATATGGAAGATAGGAAAAAGCGGTGATTTGATTAAAGTCCGTGGAAAATCTCATAAGGGCGCCCTCGAAAGCTCCTATGGCGATCTCCCTTTCCGAATCCAGCAACATTATCGCCCCGCCCACATTCCCTGCTTTAGCAATTCCAAAAACCCATTTCTTAATGGGCGTGAGGGTTGTTGAATCCAGTTTTACAAGGTGGCATTTGCTGTTTTTCTCGTTGAAACTCGCGACTGTTAATTCCCGCCCATCATCAGATTGAGCGAAAATATCCACAGGACCCGGAAATTTTGAGGAATCAACTCGATGAGTGATTTTCCCGCCCTCAATTTTTAAACGAGAGATTCTTTCTCTGTCTGACGTCCACAACACTTTATTTTCATGAGAATATGTAAGACCATAGGGATTGGCAAAGGGGGGAGTAAGGCGTATTATTGAAACATCCACATAAGGTCCAATTTTCAACGGTCCCATAATCTTGGGCGAAATGGCGAAAAAAGGAATAGAGAGCATAACCAGGGCAAAAAGAACAGCCATACGCCCTGATATTTTTGAATTTTTAAAGTATTCTCTCCAAAGGGCGGCGGGAAAGAGAATATCGCTAAGAAAAAATCCTCTTGTTAAAAATCGTGAAAACAGGCTTTTTTTCCGGTGGGGTTTGCTTGCAAGAAAAAGCAGTATATTTAACCCCAACCAGATTGAGGCAACAATAATTTCATTTGGCGCAAGGAGGTCTTTTCTGGAACAAGCGTAACCAATAATTACACTTCCGCAACAGATCAAGCCGGCGAGTCCGCCTATGGACAATCTCCATTTAAAGCCGGTCGAGCCTATTTTGTTTATTGGAAAGAAAAGCAGGATTAAAAACGATGGAGTCAATCCGTAAAATATTCCGCGCCAGATATCCAGATATCCAAGGGCGGTGGCCAGACCCCTTTGACCGGTCTGTGAGAGCATGTTCTTTGTTTGGAAAAATAAGACCAGAAGAAAAAGGGCGATCAGGGGGATTGTTCTAAGAACATATATAATTATTTTTATCTTACGCCCTTTTCTACCGCAACTAAAAATTGAATATATCCTGCAAGTCGATTTTAATTTCCGTATCATCGTTGGAAAAAGAGAAAGGATGCCCGACTTTCATACCCTGGTCCTGAATTATCGCTTCATATTCCCCGGGGAGAAGTTTAAAAGTAACTCCTTGTTGATCAGCGGTACTTTTTCCATCCTGATCCACCCCATTTATCTCTACCCGGACCCCATCTACAATTATAGGCCCTACTGTTAAAACGAGCCTAACCTCAGTTGGTTCCGGAGACTCTTCAGATATTATGGTTGTGTCATCCCGGCTACCAATGTCCCCCTTATCAGTACCGAAAGTTGTCGCATCATTGATAAGCTCATCATCTTCCACTGTCTTTGAAAACTCTGTTGGGGGAATTTCTTTTTCAATATCGGATTCTTTAGGGAACTCCATCTCCGTTCCCATCTCTGAGATGTCGGTTTTGTCTTCTGAGGGCGCCCCATCCGGGAAAGCCATTTCAGTGTCCTCAAATGCCATTTCTATCTCATCAACGTCATCTTCAACTAAAATGTATTCCTGCGCGTCAGAGTGATTAACAACGGTTTCGGGCTGAAATACATTTTAGTTGAAGATGACGTTGAT
>CAYSHR010000367.1:0-4436 GCA_964430795.1 uncultured bacterium | reverse complement strand
AAACCCGATTTTGTTGTCTGGCCCGAAACCACAGAGGAAGTCAGCCGCCTGGTAAAAACCTGCAACGAAACCGGCTACCCCCTGATTCCCTATGGCGCGGGATCGGGTGTGTGCGGCGGCGCCGTTCCCGTTGATGGCGGCATTGTCTGCGACCT
The DNA here is from genome assembly GCA_964430795.1 of uncultured bacterium. Lineage (GTDB taxonomy): Bacteria > Lernaellota > Lernaellaia > JACKCT01 > CAYSHR01 > CAYSHR01. The sequence continues at coordinate 4,281 of CAYSHR010000367.1, read as the reverse complement.
TAAAAAGATGAACCGGATTGACGCTGTGAATGACAAATCTCTTCTGGCAACTGTTCAGACTGGAATTATCGGGGAACACCTCGAGCGGCGCCTAAATCATAAAGGTTATACTCTGGGCCACTTTCCAAGCTCCATCTACAGCTCGACCCTGGGTGGATATCTTGCCACGAGAAGCGCCGGTCAGTTATCAACAAAGTATGGGAAAATTGAGGATATGACAGTCTCTCTTCAGGTGGTTCTTCCCGACGGGGAAATCGTCCGAACCCGCACCGCTCCAAGAAGCGCCACCGGACCTAATTTTAACCAGCTCTTTCTTGGGAGCGAGGGAACTCTCGGCATAATTACAAAAGCTACTTTACGCATACATCCCAAACCTGAAAAAAGGGTTTTTCAAAGCTACCTGTTTGAAGGGGTGGAAAAGGGGTGCCGGGTTATTAGAAAAGCCCTTCAAATGGGGATAACACCGGCTGTTGTCAGGCTTTACGACAAGGCTGACACCGCCCTCTCTTTAGAGGCCATTGATTTTCAGCAAGAAATAAAAGGGTGTTTGCTTATTCTGATTCATGAAGGGTGGCCAAGGCGCTGCGAACTTGAATCTGAAATGGTTGACCGGATATGCAAAGAGGAGAGTGGAAAAAACATTGGGCAAAGCCCGGCAAAGCATTGGTGGAAAAACCGTTATGCCATCAACTATAAGCAGAGCCTGCTTCTTTCGTCGGAAAAAATGATTTTCGACACTGTGGAGGTTGCCACTACCTGGACAAACCTTTTGAATTTGCACCAATCAATGAAAAGCGCTTTAGGCGATCAATTGACGGTTTTGGCTCATTTCTCTCACGCCTACAGGGATGGATGCAGCATCTATTTTACCATAATGGGGCAATCGGAGGATATGCCTGATACGGAATTCTATCACAAGATATGGCAGGACGCTCTTGACGCCTGCATAAAGGCTGGAGGAACCATCAGCCATCATCATGGAGTTGGAATTCTAAAAGCAAAGTGGATGGAGCGGCAACTTGGGTCGTGGATGAAAGTATACGCCGGAATAAAAAAGCGGTTGGACCCCAATAATATTTTAAACCCGCACAAGATGGGATTGCCCTGATATGTCTGACATGTTTAAAAAATTTCATAAAGAGATTGAATATTGCACCTATTGTCCAAAACTTTGCCGTTTTGCCTGCCCGGTGGCAAATGCCTCCTGTTCCGAGACCTATACTCCCTGGGGTCGGCAGAGCCTGCTTCATCTTGTGGCCTCAAAACGCCAGTCTTTTAATCGTGAGGTGGCTTTATCAGTATACCATTGCGCGAGCTGCCTTATGTGCAGGGAGTATTGCGACCACGATATTGAAGTCCCAACCATTATGGAGGCCGCCAGGGCCGAAGCTGTAAAGAACAATGTTGAGCCCATTGAGGTCAGTGATTTCAGGCTGTTTTTCAGCGAGCATAAAAATCCTGTGGGCGACAATTTAAAAGCCAGATTAAGAGCCATATTGCCTGATAAGTATTTCTCTTCCAAAGCCCAGGTTGTTTACTGGCCGGGTTGCGGCGCGATTTATAACCAGAGCAGAAACATAACAGATACTTTTTCCATTTTCGAAACCCTTGGAATTGACTATGTGGGGTGCTGGGACGGAGACCTCCAGTGTTGTGCTTTTCCCCTGACATCCATGGGCCTTTCCCAGGAGTACGAAAAGCAGAGCAAAGAGGTGGCCTCGGCTTTATCCGGTTATAAAACAATAATCTCCGGATGCCCCACTTGCGTCTACATGCTTAAAAGCAGGTATCTCCAGGAAGGTAAAAAGCTGACAAATAAGATTTACCATATCACTGAATTTCTCGCCCCAATGATAGACCAGGGCAAACTTAAAGTGAAAAAACCATTTGTCGATCAGGTGATGTGGCATGATCCTTGTTATCTTGGGAGATACCTCGATATATATGATGAGCCCCGCCGGCTTCTGGCGGCTGTGGTAAGAGAGTCCATCAAGGAATTCTCTTACAATAGAAAAGACGGCATGTGTTGCGGCGGCGGCGGCGGCCTACCCATTACAAGTCCGCCCTTGGCAAGGCAAATCGCCAAAGAAAGGCTCAAGGAATTTTACGAGGAGAAGGACAGGGTTCTTGTCACAGCGTGCCCTACTTGTGAAAGGCATTTTTCCAAATGGGATGAATCCCTTAAGGTTATGGATATTGTAAACATCCTGGTCAAGTGCATTTAAGCCGGAACACCTGTCAATGGCGATTTTTCCATCACTGGCAACTCGGCCCATATAAAAAAAAGCCCAGGGGAAATCCCCGGGCCATATTTTTTTGGAATTTGTATTATTCGAGTTCAGTAGTGATGTCTGATTTTACCACATCCCCTATCATCATCTCCCTGAGGCTGTTTGTAATCAGGCAAGTGGCGTTGTTGTCTTCCACTTTAAGAACAATAAGGTTCCCGATAAAATAAGAGGGAAGGTTTTTGATGTCTTTGCTTTTGCGATAGACAGAGAAAGAGTGCCCTGGCTTTACACCGTGTTTGATACCCAGATCAATGTAGCAGATATCATCCTGCCCGATTATTGTGCGCTCTTCCTGATCATCGATAATATAACCTGTAAGATCAAGGGAACTGGGTTTCAATGTAATTGTTAAATCCTGGCGACTCATGGGGATTAGAGAATCGCCAACGGTAATTTCACCTGTGGAGTCGATTATATGCCCGGTATAGACAATTTTTCCACTTTTAAGCACGTTGGCTTCCACAGTTTTTAATTCACCCACCAGGTTCACCTTGTATCCAATCCTCTTGTACTTTATGGGGTGGTTAAGTTTTTTATCAATGCGGAAAATAGTGAAGACATCGCCGATCTGCACGTTAGTGGCTTTGCTCATGGTAAAGTAAACAGTGTCTTGTTCACCAAGAATAATTTTGTCATCAATCTCATCCACGATCTTGCCGGCTTTATCAAGTTTTTCAGGACTGATAACATCGATTTTATTAAAGCGGGTCTCGTATCTGAATGATGAATCAAAGAGAATTACCGGCGGCAGTTCAAACCCGGAATCATCCCAGATAACATTGCGATAAGCCTCGGTAATCAATATTTTTAATTTATTGTCCGGATATATCCAATGGGGATCCGCGATATAGGGATTCATCTCCCAGATTTTGGGCCAGAGCCATGGATCTCCGTAAAAATGACCTGAAATGTCCCACAGGGTATCATTGGGAATGATAGTGTAGTCAATGATCTCCTGCTTGTGCAAGGTTTCCACAACCGATTCCTTTGCCGGAACAACAGAAGCCAAAAGCCCTATCATCAGACAAACGGTAAAAGAAACGAGGATCATGTTTTTGAATCGCATCAGCATCCTCCTTGGCCCGGCAAAAGCCAGGTATTGTTAACCCGGATTATAATCCGCTTATTACTTTAGCGCGTCCGAAGCCTTTTTTGCCCACTGCGAACCCGCGTAGTTCTGAATTACAAGATCAAAATAGTTTTTCCCTTTATCAATCTGCCCCAGAGTATTATAGGCGACTCCAATTCTGTAAGCCGTCTCGGCGCTTCGTCTCCCCCTTGGAAACTTGTTCAGCAGCTTCCTCCACTCCCTGATTGAGAGGGCAAACTCGTTAAGATTAAAATAGCTCATTCCAAGATAATAAAGAGCCTGCTCAAGGTCGGGACTACCAGGGTTTTTCGAGATAAAACCGGAAAAATCAAAGACCGCAAGGCCATAATTGCCTTTGTTGTAACTTTCAAGAGCCGACGCGAACTCTTTGCCCCTTGGCGCTCCATTTGATTCTAAAACACCCCCCTCGCCTAAAGGCAAAGGAATGGTGTTCATTTGAATCCCCCTGTCAGAATCAAGTCCTGGCGGAATTGCTCCATCAACAGAGCCACCCTGTATTGTAATTGTAGGGCGTTTTATTTTGTTTATTTCGTCCTTGTTTGCCTTAGCCATTTCCTGGAGAATGAATATGGAGTTATTCATCTCTTCCATTCTCATATTGGTATCGGCAATAGACTTCTGCATCTCAATCATCTGGCTATTAATATCAGTAATTTCTTTTTGAAGAGCCTTATCCGAAGCACATCCAAAAGAAAGAACTAAGATAGCCGGAACAATGCAAAAAAGATACAATAACTCCTTCACCGTGTATACCACCGTGTAGACGAATCTATAAAAAATTTATCGCTACGAGCCTTGAATGTCAAGAAAATTCCTCTATTATTGGTAATCGTTCAGTGATAAGGGTGCAAGGTTTGAGATCGGGGGAGATGACCTCAT
>CAYSHR010000366.1:0-4442 GCA_964430795.1 uncultured bacterium | reverse complement strand
CCTCAGGTAACCAGAACCTATCAGGGTCTTCAATATAATCCCACAAATAGCGATTGACCCCTGGAGTCAGGTAGGGTGGGTCGTACCAATAATCAGGCATGCCGCTGGTATGGTTTAGCATTTGCCTGACTGTGATCTGGGGGCCATAGTCATATTTGTCTATAATCAGAAGGCCGGTGGTAATATCCGATGGCAGCAGGTCGCCTATGGAATCATCCAACTCGAACTCGCCCTCCTCGACAAGGAGCAATATCATCGCCGCTGTAAAAGCTTTGCTTGTACTGGCAATCTCGAAAGTGTCGGTCAGGCTCATTGGAACCATCAGCAAAGTCACCGCGTTGCCCGAAACCCCTTCCCACACCAGACCTTGATCCACCATGAAAATCCTGAAAATGCCTCCCCCATAACCATCATTTTTTGCAACGATAGCGTCCAGAGCCTCCTGTAAATCAACATCCGGAAAAACATCGTCGTCATTGTTATCTTCATCATCGTTGTCGTCGTCGGCATTGTCGTCATCGTCCCCATGATCCGTTTCGGCGGATGAGTCCCTTTCTTCAATATTACATGCGGGAAGGTGGACCAGGGTTAAAAGGAGAATTATCGCGATGAGATGGAAATAATTTTGCTTCATAGCTGCTCATACATGCTTGATAACGGGTCAATCCTCAATATCATAGACCCTTTTATTTAAGAGAGGTTTTTCTTCGGGCTCTTTATCAACAGGGGGAATGTGAACCGTGTCGGGGTCTTTTTTTATCTGGGCTATTCGCCTTGCCTCGGATTTTACTTCCTGGGATATGGCGCCGTCCAGGGCAAGTCCACAAAGGTCCTTGTGAAAAAGAAAAGGTAAAAGTTGCCTGGAGATTCCAGGCGGCGAATATGGATTGGCAGCGAGAGCCAGCTTGACTTTATAATAGGCCGTCCATCTCTTGTTATTAAAGATAACAGTAAGTATCTTGGCATGGTTAGGGCGGCGAGCCGCGATCTTTACCACATCATCCTCGGTGATTTTCGGATTTCTCAGGAGTTGATCTATCACCAGGGGGTTTATATCGTAACCAATTTTATCCAGAACCGTTTTGTCATGGCTTCTTGCCAGGGCTTTTCGATGGCCGATGGTTTGATCCGGCACGCCGTATACAAGAAACATGCTTTCGTCACTATCGGAGATTCTGACAGGGAGGGATGATGTAAAAATTGAAACAATATCGTTATATTCATGTTTGCCCGCGAAGTGGAAAACTCTGCTGAATTTGAATGAGCCGAGCTTCTCTTTTAGCATGACGCCGTTTATACCGCTTTCAGCGAATTCCCTGAATCCGGGAAACCTCTTCGCGGCGTTACACAATATTGCGTGAAGGATCTCGACGATAACCGGATCGTCCATTTTGGAAAGTTTTTCCGAGGCGTATGCCGCCCTTTGTGTCGCGTCGAGAATCTTAAGAGATTGTTTTACAAGATCGGCGGCGATACTTTCGATATCAGGTATGGTTTCTCTTTTCGTTGTCATTAAATCAGTCTATCAGAAGTTGCCGATTTTACAAAGGATTAGGATTTTAAAGCATAACCTTTCAGTTACATAGGAGCTTCTTGGAAAAGCGGGGACATGTACTTGTTGAATGTCCCCGAGTTTCATTTAAGATCGATCACGCCTCAACTACAATCTAGTACAGCGCGCCGTATAGCCCATGGAGTAGAGAATCCCGTAAATTATTGCCTGATCGAAATCTATGAGGTAGCCGAAATAACCACTATGCAAGGGAGTATCCGCCCAGTAAAAGTAACCCCAAATTCCATAATGATGGACCCCGGGGGACCAATATTCACCTCCATCGCCAGGACCACCGAACTCCGGAAGACAACCTTCACAAGCAGGAGTCCAACACGAGGAATCCGTACACCCGTCGATTATACCACAGGCTCCCCCAGTCTCCGTTGCCGGGCATCCGCGAATGAGTGAACGAAGCTCGGATATGGTTGGCAGGCGCCAATCTGAATAACCACATACGGTCAGGTTCTGGCAGTAGGTTCTCGCTTGATCTTGGTTAACTACAGCAGTCCCAACTGTTGCATCGTTCTGCCACATCAGGCCGCTGATCGGATCGGTCCATGCACAACTAGTATCGTCATCATCATCATCGTCGTCGTCATCGTCATCGTCATCGTCGTCATCATCGTCATCGCCCTCCAAGGGACATTCCACTACAAAACTAACCATTCTCGTTCCATTGGCTCCCCCCAAGCCACCAGAAAGTCGGTTAGTGGCCGGATCGTATTGATAATATTGAGTGATGGTCCCACCTTCTTGGTCTTGTATAGTATCGTGGGTCAAATAAAGGCTGTACTTAGTATTTCCAGACCCATCTTCATATCTAAAAACACCGCGCAGCATAACCAAATGAGAAAAGTTTTTACCCCCAACCCCTTCTTTATAAAGCCATATCTCGACATCCTGCCCATCTTCAATATCCTCCACAGCTCGATCAAACCCTGCACCATTATTTTCGGGTAAGTAAATGATTTCCGTGGTAATAGGGTAGTTATCGTTTTCATCCATGAATTTTTTCTTAAGTTCAGCCCAATCCAAGCCAAGAGAGCCGTCCGTCCAATTCATAGCCTTTTCTTTGACTGTCTTGATGTCTATCTCTTTATCCGCTCCCCCCAAACCCAGGTTGTGTTTATTGTTTAGATACATCAAACTATTGGATATCCCACACGGAGCACATTGGTTATAGGAGCACTCCTGATTGACCACATGTGCTTCATCCATTCCGGCGAACTTGGAAACGGTTTTTTCCTTTTCTTGTATTTGCCAATCTGAAACTCTCACCTGGTTTTTTTGCGATTTGTTCGGGACGGGTAATCCATTGGTAAAAATCACTTGATCATCACCTACTGTCGCTGTCTGGGTTCCGGTAGGAGCGGAGTCAATTGGCTCCTCTGAAACAGAAAAGGCATATTGGAGTTCGGTTACGTTGGCGCCGTCATCCACACCAAGATCAAAACCGAAAACAAATGGCTCGTGTTCCCCGGAAATGCCTTTGCCCGGAGTTGCCACGTTCTGCAGAACCCATGTGCCATTGACAACCAGATTAAAATAAATCATATCCGTTAAGGGTATATATTTGAGGATTGCCCTTCCTATGGATGAATCATTAGTCACTTCGTCATTGATGTCTAAATTCATTTGGACAAAGGACAATACAGCCTGAAAATCAAGTGTGCTCCCTCCATCGTCGTCGTCATCATCCTTCGGTGTACATGATAATGAAACTAAATAGACAACAAATAATAAGAATAATAGACTTAGGATAGAAATTCTCTTTTCAGAACCCATTATAATTCTCCTCAATATTATTCTGTTTTATGAATTTATATTAATTTGATTATAATATACAATTAACAATGGAAGCAATTAGAAAATAGATGGCGATGTAATCGTCATTTTCCTATTATTTCAACGTCTAATAAATCCAACTCTTTAGAATTGTTATATGACAAATGCTCAAAAGGATTTTTTCAAAACCACCGCGAAGAAACCGTTTGTTCCGGTTATGTGAGGCGCCGCAAGGAAATGGCCTTTTTCATTTATAAAGGGCGCGAGTTTATCGCCAAGGATATTCCCGGCATTTACTTCCTCAAATTCAGGATGCCTTCTTAAGAATGAAGCAATGTTTTTTTCATTTTCATCCAGTGTAAGGGTGCAGGTGGAATAGATCAGACGCCCTTTTGGTTTGACCAATGGAGCTACATTCTCAAGAATCAACCTTTGAATCGGCATAAGGGATCTTATGGAACCGGGGCTTTTATTATATCGCGCGTCCGGGTTTTTTCCAAGGTCGCCAAGACCGGAGCAGGGCGCGTCCACAAGGACCTTGTCAAAGTTATTCCCCAGGCGCATAGGCGCCTTTCGGGTAAGGTCCGCGGCCATTGTCTTGATAATTGTCGCGCCTAAAAGATTAGCGTTTTGTCCAACAAGGGCAAGGCGCTTTCTCGAAACATCACAAGCTATAACAAGGCCGTCATTATTCATCTTTTGGGCGATGTGAGTGGCCTTGACTCCCGGCGCGGCGCAGGCATCCAGGATTTTCTCTCCGGGCTTAGGGGTAAGGAGTTCTGTGACAAGCTGGGCGCCCTCTCCTTGAACAATAAAAAAGCCTTTTTTATAAATTTCCGGCAAAAGCAGAGGAGAAAGCTTTTTGACAGTTAGACCCAAAGGCGCGTATCCGGTTTTTTCGGCTTCAACTCCTTTTGAAAAGAGGAAAGAGATAAGATCATCGCGATGAGTTTTCAGGCTGTTTGTTCTGATGGTGTTTGGCGCCGGCTTTTGATTGGCTATGCACAAATCTCTCGCTCCATCAAAGCCGAATCGCTCAATAAACTTTTTGACGATCCACAGCGGGTGGGATGTTTCGATGGAGAGTTTTTTTGCCGGCTCA
>CAYSHR010000365.1:0-4453 GCA_964430795.1 uncultured bacterium | reverse complement strand
GTCAATCTTCAGGTTTGATTGTTCGACGTACAAAAGTACGACTCCCCACTGATCCTTGATTTCCTTGACCTCGCGAAAAATTGCTCATTCCCGGCCTGGAAACCAAAATCAGCCCCGTCCTGATTTTAGGACAGGAACTACTTGTTCTAAAGCTACAACGCCTTCATGGCGGCAATCTCTTTTTCGGAGATGGCCAGAAGAACAAATGCCCTGAAGTAGGTCCTGGTATCGCTCCTTGTGCGTTCCTGCCATTTCTGGACCCAGAATTCCTTTTGAAGACGATAACTGTTATCAAAAATGCCTGCGCGATTGTAGGCGCTTTTTCTGATTTTCTCATATGCGGCCAAAGAATCTTTGGTCTTATTTTTCGCCACATGTGTTGTAAGAGCTTCAATGGCGTTCTGGTAGGCGTTTAATATGGCGCCCTTTTCCGTAGCGGCGCCGCTGGATATGCCTACAAAAATTATTTTTCCAGGTAAGTTTACACAATTGGTTTTGGTGGTCATAGCCCAACACGGCCTCGCCTGGGGCTTTTGCCAAATGACTTTACGCACCGGGTTTTTGGGGCCGTTTGTTATGGCTATTCTATCTGCCGCGCGAGCAAGAGCCACCCCTTGGGCAGGGGGCTCTTGCTCGTTGGTTTTAATCTCTTTAACTTCTGCCTGTTTTGCCGCGGAACACCCCAGGGTGATCATCAGGCAGATGGCCAAAATAACAATGAACAGATTTCTTTTCATTTACGCTCCGAAAAATTTAGAGCCAGCCGCATCCACCCTTGCCGAAGAGGCCGGGGATTTCTTCCTCTATAGACACTGTGTCATCGTCGTCATCGTCGTCGTCGTCATCATCGTCATCACCAGGGGGGCAGTCTACAGTTACCTGAACAGAGTCAGGATCGCTGTCCTGAAGACAGTCGTTGACCACCAACTCGTACACATAGTCGCCGCATACTTCCGGTATGAAATTCGGCGCCACGGTATCAGCGTCTACAAGGGTAACATTCGGACCTGAACTTTGGGACCAGGAATAGGTTATCTCATGACCTTCCGGGTCGGAGCTTCCTGAGCCGTCAAGGTCCACCATGTCATTTTCGGAGGCTGTTTGATCCGGTCCCGCGTCCGCTACAGGAGGAAGATTTTCTTCAGGGGAGTAGATCAGGTAGACCTTGCCGTCACGAGACTGGTTGACCATGAATTGACTCCAAGATGGGGCTCCGACGACCATGTCGGCCAAGAGGTCGCCATCTACGTCGCCAAGAGCTACGTCAAAGCCGAAAAGATCGCTATCCTGGTCGGAAAGAAGCAGGTAATCAACGTCCGCGACCATATTCATTGTATGCTCTGCCGGGAAAGAGTCGCTGCCGAAAATGCCATAGGCTCTCAGGTTCCAGTTGTCCCGGTAATAAGTGCCTACAAGAATATCATCGATGCAGTCGCCGTCCATGTCGCCGGTTGCAATGGAAAAACCAAAATGCCCTGGATAGTCAGGGGCGGTTTCGCCGTTAATGGTGATATCCGCCGCCTCATCATCAAGGTCAATCTCGACGTTAGGGGCAAAATCGGTCCGCCCATAAATAACAAAAACCGTTCCCTCGGTGCCTTTTGATTTGTACTCGGGAATATCCGGGGCGCCTGTAATTATATCTCCGATGCCATCGCCGTTTACGTCGCCAACAGCAATGGCGTAACCCAGGTTGGACTGGTCATCTTCGCCGTAGATATTTATATCCGCGAGTTCCGTTACTGAAATGTAAATGGGTCCAATTTCGGTCCAGCCGGTCTTACCGTACAGAACAAACAGGGCGCCATTCCACATATCCTTTGATTTGAAGCCAACTTGGGGATACCAGGTGCCGGGCGCGCCCATTAGAAGATCATCAATGCCATCGCCATCTATATCGCCGGAGGCAAGGCCGTTGCCAAGACCGGGTGAATCGGCATTAAGGCCGGTGGCGTTGACGGTAAGGTCCTGGTCACCGGTGCTAACGGGATTTCCCGGGATGGCAAGTATCTGGTTTGCCGCGAAATTATTTCGCCCATATACTACATAGACGGTGCCGCTGGAACTGTTTCTTTCAGGATAGCTTGTGATGATGTCATCGATTCCGTCATCGTTCAAGTCACCCGACGCGACTCTGAGGCCGATCCTTTGAGCGTCAACATCGCAGAAAATATTCACATCGGCCAGTTGCATTGGGTCGTCGTATGGGTCAAGGACAATCTGTCCAGGTAAAGAGCTGCCGCCGTAAACGACAAATACCGCGCCATAACCCCAATAGTTGAGGCTGGAAGGGCCGGCGGCTCTCCTGGAAGCGATGAGCAGATCGTCTATGCCGTCGCCGTTTACGTCACCCACGGCAAGGTCTGTTCCCAGTTCCCATATGGAAAGATCACCGGATGTGGCGGCGCCACTTGTTCTGATTGTGACATCCACGTTGTCATCCTGCCCGCCGTAAACCACCAGTACTCTTCCCGCGCCGGTTGTCTGGACGTAGCCTTCGTTATGTCCGGGTTCACTGGCTATTACATCCTGGAAACCATCTCCATTTAGGTCTCCGGTAATGACTGAGTAACCGAGTTTCGCTCCCATTTCCTGGCCGACAAGCTCCATGTCCGCGTTTTGAGTGGCCATGTCGAAGGAATCCGCTCCAACCGAAATTCCCAAAGACAAAGCAAGGGCGGTTAGAGCTGTTATAATTAAAAAGCGTTTCATAATATTGCTCCTTTTATCAGCTTATTCTTCAATAATAAATTCGACACGGCGATTCTTTGCCCGCCCTTCCTCATTGTCATTTGTCGCGATGGGTTGGCTCTCGCCAAAGGGTTTGATGTCAAGTTTTTCCGCTTTTATACCCTTTTTAACCAGGTATTTTTTCACAGACAGAGCCCTGCGTTTTGAAAGACCCATGTTATATTCATCAGTTCCCTCATGAGAGCAGTGGCCCTCGATTATGATTTTGTCGAACTTGCCAAGACTGTTTATCTTGGAAACAACGTCATTCAGAATCGGATAGGACTGCTTGCGAATCACATCGGAATCAAAGTCAAAGTAGATTTTGCCGATCTTTTCAATCTTCTTGCGAAGCTTGATGTGAACCACATTATCTTTGTCTTTGATGACCGTGGTTTTTGTAAATTTGGTCTCATACCCTTTGGCGCTTGCCATTAGAGTATATTTACCCGGTTTCCATTTTTTAGTGATCTCTCCCTCGGGTATTAAGAGCTTCTTCTCTTTGTCGGTGTTATGGTCAAAAACAACCATGCTCTCAAGTTTCTCGCCGGAGTATTTATCCGTTACGATAACAGTAAGGCGGGTGACCAGTTTTATCTTTTTAAGAACAACTGTTACTTTCGTGGTCTTGCCGTATTCCACGGAAGTAGAGGCCTGGCCATCATGGTATTTTGCTTTTGTGGCTGTAATCTTATAATTGCCGGGCTTGACTTCGTTTTTCCATCTGCCCTTGTGATCAGTCTTTGTGTCAACTTTTTCAGGGCCCTTAACAACCAGGTCGGCTTCCAGAGATTTGCCGTCTTCGTCAACAACCCTGATTTTAAGCTGGGTAATTATGGGTTTGCAATAATAGTAATCAACTCCCGCGGCCATGCGATAAGCCGGGCATCCCACTCCACTTGTGCCGCCGCCGCCGGCGCCTGCGATAAGCCTTGGTCCCGCGCCGAATTGATATCTTAAAGTTCCCATGATCTCCATGGGGTTGGCCTGGAATCTGTCAACGCTCCCAGAATCAAACCAGGAAGACCAATATTCCAGGGAAAAGGATAGTCCGTTATTGAATTCTCTTGAAATACCGGCGCCCATTTTCCAGGCGTCGCCAATATTTACAGCCGCGACTTCAGCGTCGCCTCTGTAGTGATAACCACCATTCAGGCCAATATTGATTGCCTTGAAATCGTGTTCGACAATAAGATTACCGCCCCCTGTGATACGCCCTTCACCCAGGAACATATCAGGGGCGCCGGTGGGAAATGTGCCATATGTAGAGAGGGCCATTCCAAGCCAGTGAAGTTTCTGCTGCAAAATCCTGAACTTGATTTCGGCTCGGATATCACCGAGGTTCAGTTCCGAGGTAAGGCCGGACATGTCATCGCCCTTCTCGATATCGCCAAAAGTGCGCCCTCTTGTATAGAGATGAACAGGAACATCAACGCCCAGGCTCAAAACTGAATGGACCAAATGCCAAAAGCAGATCAGAGGTAAGAAGGGTATTGAGAATATCCATTTCAGGATCGTCGTTTATACGGAGTTCCACAGGACCGTTGGCGTAATTGAGAAAGAGCCCACCTCCAAAACCCAAGGGGCAGAGAGTGTGAGAATCCTCAATCGCGATAAAATTTCCCCCGAAAATCGAAGGCCAGAACAACTGGGCGTTATAACCGTCTTCAGCAAAGACAACTCCCGCCCATATTCCCATCAGGAAAATTAACAATAGAGCTAC
>CAYSHR010000364.1:0-4456 GCA_964430795.1 uncultured bacterium | reverse complement strand
AAAACAGAACATCTTTGGGAATGACTTCCTATTTGCAGCAACTTGACGCCCAACTAACTTACCAGCAGGCCGTCTCTGATTTAATCAGCGCAGTGGCTGACTTTAGAATTGCCATGGCAAGATGGGAATATTATTTATCGAAAACAGAGGGTTGAGATGGCTGAAAACGAGCAAAACGGCCGGAGGAATAAAAAGCTTGTAATTTTAGTGCTTGTTTGTATCTTTGCCGCCCTCGCGTCGATTCGGGCGATAAATAAATGTTCCACTCAAGCTGAAACCATCGATGGTGAAGGGGTCAGGGAAAATTGGCCAGTTAACATAATTAATCTTAAAACAACTACATTTATTGAGAAAATCGTCTCAAATGGAATTCTTTCTTCCCTTGAACAAGCCTCTCTAAGTTGCGAAGTCGCCGCGAAAGTCAAGACAATAAGAGCCGATCTTGGAGATAGAGTTGAAAAAGGAAAAGTACTTATCGGCCTTGATGGATCAGCTTATTATTTGAATCTGGAAGCAGCCAAAGCCCAACTCGCCGAAGCAAGGGCCACAGCTAAATTCCACAATGAGACTTACGCCAGAAAACAGACTCTTGCCAAAGCCGGGCATATCAGCAAGGAAGAACTCGAGCAGGCGGAGGCGGCGGCAAAATCCGGCAAAGCCGTTGTTCGAACAGCTAAAGCCAACCTGAACATAGCTCGAAGAAACATGGGCGAAACATCAATACGCGCGCCTTTTACAGGGAGAATCAGCAGCCGGAACGTAAGCCCGGGTGAAATGGTCTCGCCGGGAGTCGTGTTGATTACAGTGGAGATGGACCATGTAATGAAAGTGGACCTTGCCCTTTCCGAAACAGAGGTGAAAAAAGTGAAAGCAGGCATGGATGTAACAATAAAAATACCAGCCATGCCGGAAAAGTCCTTTTTAGGAAAAATCACTAGAATTGGAGTGGCGGCGGACAGATCATCAGGAGCCTTTCCCGTGCGGGTCGAGATTGACAACGGGGATTTCGAACTCTTAAGCGGGATGCGGGCTAACCTGGAAATTGAATTGAACAAAGCCACGGACTCGATAGTTTTATCCAGAGATATTATCGTTAAAAAGAACGGCAAAGATGTTGTGTATATTATTGGTAAAGACAATAAAGAAGGTAAAGCAATCGCAAAAGAAGTCCCTGTGATCATCGCCAATTCCTCAGGACAAAACATGCTTATTTCGTCGGGTTTAAAAGAAGGGCAGCAATTAATTGTGGTCGGGCAGCATTCCCTCAAAGACAATCTTCCTGTTGTAGTTATCGAAGTTGACGGCAAGCCATACAAAGAGCCCGGCAAAGACTCGTCAACAGAGGATTCAAATTCCCCAGCACCTGTAAATGGCTCGGAAAAAACCAAGAAGTGATTGGGAGAAAATGTGATGAAAAAGATCATTGCCCTTTCTGTTGAGAATCCGGTCTTGGTTAATATCCTGATGGCTATGATTATTATTGTCGGCATTTTCGCCTTTCTTGAACTTCCAAGAGAGCTTATTTCCGAAGTAAAATTCAACTGGGTAATGATAATTGTCCCCTACCCCGGCGCCAGCTCCGAGGAAGTGGAACAATTGGTGGTTATCCCAATAGAGGAGGAGATTCAAGACGTACCCGATATAACGGAGATCGTAAGCACCTCGAGCGAGGGGTCCGGTTTCATTATGGCCAAATTCGGCACTATCGATGATGAGCTTTTCAGGATCAGGAAACTGGATATTCAATCCGAAGTGGAAAAGGTGCCAAACCTACCTGATGACACCGGCAAAGATATGATCATCAAGGAATTTGACACTACCGAGATGATCCCAATCATCACCATGAATCTTAGCGGTCCTCTTTCCGAGCTTGATATACGACGACTGGCCGTGGATATAAAAAGCCAGGTTTTAAAGATTTCCGGCGTGGCCAAAGCCGACCTGGTAGGCGCCCATGAGCGGCAGGTGTGGGTTGAAGTGGACCCAAACAAACTCGAAGCCCACAACGTATCGGCTGACATGGTTTCTTACGCTCTATCAATGGCCAACAGAAACGTTCCGGCTGGTAAAATAATGGCGGGACCCGAAGAGCTTCTACTTAGAACCATGGGGCGATTTCAAAACGCCGACCGGGTTGGCAAAGTCATTGTCAGAAGCACCCTTGGCGGCGATGTTTTAACTGTCGGAGATTTAGCGAAAATCACTGACGGTTTTGAGGAAAAACGAACCGAAGCCCACCTTAATGGCGAAAAAGCCGTTTCAATAAATATCACCAAGCGATCAAAAGCCAGCACTACGGATATAACTGACCAGATCAAGATTCTCACCAAGGAACTCGAGTCCAAGTTGCCGGCTGGGGCGAAAATCACCCTGACCGGGGACACCAGCATCCAGATAAATGAGACCATGAATATTTTGAGAAACAACGCCGCTATGGGCATGGTTCTCATTCTGATCTTTCTTTTTCTGGCTATTGGCGCCAGAAACGCCCTTTTTGTCGCCCTGGGCATTCCAGTAACTTTTCTATCCACCTTTGTTTTTATGTACTACACAGGAAACTCCATCAATGGAAACAGCCTTTTTGGATTGATCCTTGTCATAGGCGTGGTTGTTGATGACGCTATTATCATTATAGAGAATTGTTACCGCCATTACCAGATGGGCAAATCCTTAAAGGAAGCGGCAATAGAAGGCGCCCACGAGGTGGCCTTCCCGGTAATCGCGGCGACATTGACCACAGTAGCGGCTTTTTTACCTCTTATGTTAATGCCCGGGATTATGGGTAAATTCATGCGGCTGATTCCCATTGTGGTCTGCCTTGTTCTGGCAGCCAGCATGGTGGAGGCTTTTGTCATATTGCCTTCCCACTTTGCCGAATGGACCTCAAAAAAGACCAAGCCCTTGGCAACCCCGAGTTGGCTTTTAAAAATTCAGAACTCTTACAAAAAAACCTTGGCTCTTCTACTTAAAAACCGCAAAAAGGTTGTAGTAGGAATGTTCATTCTATTTATATGCTCCTTTGCCATAATTCCTTTGGTGGGCCTGGAACTCTTTGGCTCTGAAGAGATAAATAATTTCCAGGTTTTTGTGGAAACCCCAACAGGAACAAGCCTTGAAGTGACAAACAATGTAATTATGCGGGTTGAGATTGAAGCGGGCAAGCTTCCAGAAGAAGAGGTTGTAGCCATACAGGGCTTAAGCGGCTTGATGCGAACTGAAAGCGATTGGATTTTCGCCAACAATGTAGGCGAAGTCATGATCGAGTTGGTCACAAAAAAGCAGGGGCGAAGGGAGCTTGACGAAATCATCAGCGACCTGAGAAGAAAGCTGAACAATATCCCGGGCATTGAAAAACTGAGCTTGCAGAAGTTATCAGGAGGGCCCCCCGCCGGCCGCCCTGTGGATATGAGGGTTTTGGGAAGAGATTTTGACAAGCTTGTGGAGATTACGGGAAAACTCAAGGATTATATGTCCGCCATACCCGGTGTTGTGGATATCCAGGACAACTGGAAAAGCACCAAGAGAGAGATTCGAGTGGTGGTGGACGAGCCGGCGGCGGTCTATTACGGCCTTGATCTGGCAAAGATCGCTTCCTTTGTCAGAACAGCCTTTGAGGGGCAGGTAAGCACCACATATCGAGAAGGAAACGACGAAGTGGAGGTGCTGGTCAGATACCCAAGAGAGTTTGAGAGAAGCATCGAATCCATTGACAGGCTCAAGATTCCAGGCAATTCCGCGGACGGTGGAATAGTCTGGATTCCATTTCTTTCCGTGGCAAAGCTGGAGATCACCGACGCCTGGCCTAAAATTGAACGCCTCGATCAGGAGAGATACATCGCGGTTTTCGCCGACATCGACCCTGAACACAGTAATGAGTTGGTGGAAATCAATGAGAAGATAATGGCTTACTGGAAAAATATTCTTTCCAAGCAATACCCCGGTTACTACATCGACTCAGGTGGCGAGTTCAAGGAATTTGAGGAATCATTCTCCTCTTTAAAACAATTGTTCATGGTGGGAATATTTCTGGTGTTCGTTATTTTGGGCGGACAATTCAAGAGCTTTATCCAGCCCTTTATCATACTTTTCACCATACCTTTCGCTTTTATCGGTTCCATGATCGGCTTGCTCATAGCGGGCAACCCTTTTTCCATTGTTGTCATGTACGGTATGGTCGCCCTTGCAGGGGTCGCGGTGAATGACGCCATTGTCATGGTGGACTTTATCAACAACGCCAGAAAAAAAGGCGCCGATGCCATAAGCAGCCTGATTGAATCAGGCACCCTTAGGCTCAGACCCATTCTCCTTACCACCATAACAACGGTGGGCGGCCTGCTGCCAACGGCTCTTGGGCTTGGAGGTCGCTCAGAATCATGGGCGCCCCTTGCCAATGTAATCGTATTCGGCATGCTGGCCTCAACAGGCATGACCCTCTTTATTATCCCTTGCGTTTATA